>NZ_JBEYTW010000031.1:16988-90967 GCF_040643275.1 Spirillospora sp. NPDC047418 | reverse complement strand
TGTTATCCGGCCCGCCATAACAACAACACGCCGCAGATCAACGAAGCGCCGCCGGGGGCGGGGGTGGGGTGTGGGGGGCGGGGTAGAGTTCGTTTTCGAATGTGATTCTAGAACCGGGGTGGCCCGGCTACGTGGGAGTGTGCGGATGAGCGGGTTCGGCGAGGCGACCGCCGTGCGGCGGGTCGGCGAGGGCCGGTACGAGGCCGTCCTGGACGCGGGCTACGCGATCGGCGAGGCCATCAACGGCGGCTACACGATGGCCGTGCTCGGCCGCGCCGCCGTGGACGCCTCTCCGCACGCGCACCCGATCTCGACCGCGACCAACTTCCACCGCGTCGCCAAGGCCGGCCCCGCGCAGGTGGTCGTCGAGTCCCGCAAGGAGGGCCGGACGGCCGCCTCGGCGCTGGTCTCCCTCGTCCAGGACGGCCGGACCGTGGTGGACGCGCTGATCACCACCGGCACCCTCGACGCCGCCGCCGAGCCCGCCTTCGCCGGGGCGGCGCCGCCCGTCCCCGTCCCGCCGGTGGAGGAGTGCACCGACTTCCGGCCGCCGACGGGCGGCGGCGGCTTCGCCGAAGCGGTCGACATGCGCTTCGACCGCACCACGATGGGCTGGCTCGACGGGCAGCCGAGCGGCAGCCCGGAGATCCGCGCCTGGTTCCGGCACGCCGACGGCTACGAGATCGACGGCTACTCCCTCGCGCTCGCCGTGGACGCGCTGCCGCCCGTCGCGCTGAACCTCGGCGCGCAGGGCTGGGCGCCGACCGTCGAGCTGACCTGGCACATGCGGGCCGTCCCGGCGCCCGGCTGGCTCGCCGTGCACGGCACCGGGCGGCTGCTCGCCGACGGCTGGTTCGACGAGGAGGTCGAGGTGTGGGACACCGCCGGCCGGCTCGTCGCGCAGAGCCGGCAGATCGCCCGCGTCCCCCGCACCCGCCCCTGACCTGGCCGCCGGCTCCGGCGTTTCGCCGCACCGGGTATCCGGAACGCTCGCGCATCCGCTGACCTGGACGGTTTTCCGGAGCGTTACGGTGTGATGTCCGACGCATGACGCACCTGTGCGGGGCCCTGTCGCCTAGCCTTGTGCACCATGTCAGATCCATCCCGGGGGGACGGCCTCCCAGACGCTCCCATCGGGATCTTCGACAGCGGTTTCGGTGGGCTGACGGTGGCACGTGCCATCCTCGACCAGCTGCCGAACGAGCCGATCGTCTACCTCGGCGACTCGGCCCGCCAGCCGTACGGGCCGCGCCCGATCGCCGAGGTCCGCGCCTTCGCCCTCGACATGCTGGACCAGCTGGTCGACGAGGGCGTGAAGATGCTCGTGATCGCCTGCAACAGCGCCAGCGCGGCGATGCTGCGGGACGCCCGCGAGCGCTACGACGTCCCGGTCGTCGAGGTCATCAACCCCGCGACCCGGCGGGCGGCCCGCGCCACCTCCAACGGGAGGGTCGGGCTGATCGCCACGCAGGCGACCGTGACGAGCCGCGCCTACGAGGACGCGTTCGCCGCCGCCCCGCACATCGAGCTGGTCAGCGCCGCCTGCCCGCGCTTCGTCGAGTTCGTCGAGGCCGGCGTCACGATGGGCGGGGAACTGCTGGAGGCCGCCCGCGAGTACATGGCGCCGATCATCGACGCGGGCTGCGACACCCTCATCCTCGGCTGCACGCACTATCCCCTTTTGACGGGCGTTATCTCGTATGTGGTGGGAGACGGGGTCACACTGGTCTCAAGCGCCGACGAGACCGCCAAGGACGTGTACCGAGTGCTCCACGACCGGGGGCTGGCCCGCGCCGGGACGTCGCCCCGGCCGCGGCACCGGTTCCGCGCGACCGGCGACCCCGTCGTGTTCGCCGAGCTCGGCCGCCGCTTCCTCGGGCCGGAGATCGGCTCGGTGGAGACGACGCCGGACGGGGCAGCGGTCGGCGGGAGCGCGTCCGGCGGGGGCGCACCGGGCGGGGACGTGTCGGACGAAGCCGTGCCGGACGAGGCACTGACCACCTGATTCCTCGGGGACTCTAAGAGGAGGAGTGAGCGTGCGGGTCACTGTGATCGGCTGCTCCGGCAGTTTCCCGGGGCCGGACGGCCCCGCGTCCAGCTACCTGATCGAGGCGGACGGCTTCGCGCTGGTCCTCGATCTCGGCAACGGGGCGCTCGGGTCGCTGCAGCGCTTCCGCTCCATCTACGAGATCGACGCCGTCTGCATCTCGCACCTGCACGCCGACCACTGCCTGGACATGTGCGGGTACTGGGTGGCGCGCACCTACCGGCCGGGCGGGGCGCCGCCGCGGATCCCGGTGCACGGCCCCGCCGACACCGCCGCCCGGCTGGCCCGCGCCTACGACCTGGAACCCGACCCGGGCATGACGGAGACGTTCGACTTCCATCTCCTGCGCCGCGGCCCCTACGAGATCGGGCCGTTCCGGGTGACGACCGCGCTGATGCCGCACCCGGTCGAGGCGTACGCGTTCCGCATCGAGCACGGCGGCAAGGCCCTCGCCTACTCCGGCGACACCGGCCCGTCGGACGAGCTGGTCGAGCTGGCGGCGGGCGCCGACCTGTTCCTCTGCGAGGCGTCCTTCCTGGACGGGCCCGGCCATCCGCCCGAGCTGCACCTGACCGCCCGGGAGGCCGCCGAGCACGCCGCCCGCGCCGGGGCCGGCGGGCTCGTCCTCACCCATCTGGTGCCGTGGAACGACGCCGACATGTCGCTCAAGGAGGCCAAGGCGGCGGGCTACGACGGCGAAATCGAGCTGGCCCGCGTGGGGGCCCGGTACACCCTGTAGCGCCCGCTAGGGTTGACCGCATGGCCCGCCCCGATGATCGCGCTTCAGACCAGCTCCGCCCCGTCCGGATCCAGCGCGGATGGCTCGACCACGCGGAGGGCTCGGTGCTCGTCGAGTTCGGCCGGACCCGCGTGCTGTGCGCCGCGTCCGTCCAGTCCTCGGTGCCCCGCTGGCGGCGCGACAGCGGCCTCGGCTGGGTCACCGCCGAGTACGCGATGCTGCCGCGCGCCACCAACACCCGCAACGACCGCGAGTCCATCAAGGGCCGGGTCGGCGGGCGCACCCACGAGATCTCCCGGCTGATCGGCCGGTCGATCCGCGCCTGCCTGGACCTGAAGGCGCTCGGCGAGAACACCGTCCAGCTCGACTGCGACGTGCTGCAGGCCGACGGCGGCACCCGCACCGCCGCGATCACCGGCGCGTATGTGGCGCTCGCCGACGCGGTCGGCTGGATGCGGGAGCGCAAGCTGCTCAAGGGCGACCCGCTGATCACGTCGGTGTCCGCCGTCAGCGTCGGCGTCGTGGACGGCGAGGCCCGCCTCGACCTCTGCTACGAGGAGGACTCCGCCGCCGGCACCGACATGAACGTCGTCTGCACCGGCGACGGCCGGTTCGTCGAGGTGCAGGGCACCGCCGAGGGCGCCCCGTTCGACCGCGCCGAGCTGGACGCGCTGCTCGACCTCGCCGCCGGCGGCTGCGCCGACCTGACGCGGCTGCAGAAGGAGGCCCTCGGTCGATGAGCCGGATCGTCCTCGCCACCCACAACCAGGGCAAGGTCGCCGAACTCCACCGCATCCTCGGCTCCCTCGACGTCGTCGGCCTGGACGAGTTCCCGGGCGCGCCCGACGTGGCCGAGACCGAGCTGACCTTCGCCGGCAACGCCTTCCTGAAGGCCCGCGCGATCGCCGCGTTCACCGGCCTGCCCGCCGTCGCCGACGACTCCGGCCTGTGCGTGGACGCGCTGAACGGGATGCCCGGCGTCCTGTCCGCCCGCTGGTCGGGCGGCTTCGGCGCCGCCACCGGCGACCGCGACGCCGCCAACCTGCGGCTCCTCCTCGACCAGATCGCCGACGTCGCCGACGACCGCCGCGCCGGCGCCTTCGTGTGCGCGGCGGTCTTCGTCACCCCGGACGGTACCGAGCGCGCCGTCGAGGGGCGCATGCACGGCACGGTGGTCCGCGCGCCGCGCGGCACGGGCGGCTTCGGCTACGACCCGGTCTTCGTCCCGGACGGCGAGACCCGCACCACCGCCGAGATGTCCGCCGCCGAGAAGGACGCGATCAGCCACCGCGGCAAGGCGTTCCGCGAACTCGCCGCCCTCATCCCGGCCGCCCTGTCCGCCGGCCGCCCCTGACGCCCCCGCCCTGCCCAGGCCCCGCACGCCCGCCCCGCACGCCGGGCCTGGGCGTCGGCCCCACACGCTGGGCCTGTGCGCCGGCGCCTGGGTGAGTGCGTATCGGAAAGTGGTGCGAGAAATCGTGGGGGCGTGACAACCCGGCGGCGGGTGGCGGGGGTTATCGGGGGTGTAAGGATTTCTCCCCCGAGGAGCACCATTCCATGACTGACAAGCGTCGTATCCGCCGCGGGCCGCTGCTCGTGCTGGCCGGGCTCGGCGGGACGGGCCTCGCCGCCGCCGGGATCTGGCTGGCCGCCGGATCGGGCTCGTCCCCGAACGCGGAGCCCGTCGCCGCCCGCGAGGCGGCCGCCGCCGCCGCGCAGCCGCCCTCGCCGGTGCCGTCGCCGACCTGCGGTACGTTCCGGCCCCGCCCCGGCCCCCCGACGCCGGTGCCGTCGCCGCCGCCCTGCGACGAGCCCCCGGCCGCCGTGCCCTCCCCGTCGGCCCCGCCGCCGGCCGCGACCCCGCGGCCCAGCGCGCCGCCGACGGCCGTCCCGTCGGCGCCGCCGCCCACCGCGGACCCGACGGCGCCGCCGGCCGCGTCCCCGTCGCCCGTGCCGCCGGGCTACGATCCGACCGCGCGGCCGGTGCCGGCCCCGGCGAAGCCGTCGCACGGCGGGTAGGTGCGGTCTGTCCACGTTGAGCGCCCAGGAGGTCCGCGGGGCGGAGACCACGTTCGAGGAGTTCGTGGCCGCCACCGCGGGCCGGCTGCTGCGCACCGCCGTGTTCCTCGTCTACGACCGGCACCTCGCCGAGGACCTGCTCCAGATCGCCTACGAGCGGGTCGCGCGGCGGTGGGGACGGCTCGCGGGCGGCGACCCGGAGGCGTACACGCGCCGCGTCCTGGTCAACCTCGCCATCGACGAGCACAAGCGCCGGGCGCGGCGCCGCGACACCCCGGCCGGGTCCGTCGCCGACCTGGAGCGGCTCGCGGGCGCGCCCCCGGCGCCGGGGGCCGCCGGGGGCGACCTCGACGAGGTGCTGCGCGCCCTCCCGGCCAAGCAGCGGGCGGTGGTCGTGCTGCGCTACTGGTGCGACCTGAGCGAACACGAGATCGCCGAGACGCTCGGGATCTCCCGGGGGACGGTGAAGAGCCACACCGCGCGGGCCATGGCCGCGCTGCGGGAGCACATGAGGGAGGGCCGCGCGTGAACGAGGACCTGGACGCCCTGCTGGGCGACCATTACCGCGCCGCCGCCGACGAGATCCACGCGGACGCCGGCACCGTCCGCCGGTTCCAGGACGCGGGGCACGCCGCCGCGCCCGCCCGGACGAGCGTGCTGCGCCGCTGGACGTTCCCCGTCCTGGCCGCCGCCGTCACCGCCGCCGTGCTGGTGGCGGCCGCCGTCCTGTTCTGGCCGGGCGGGCACCGGCCGGAGCCGCCCCGGCCCCTGGCGCCGCCCGGCATGCCCGCGCCGCCACCGTCGGCGCCGCCGTCCGCACCGCCGTCAGCGGAGCCGACCGCACAGCCGTCCGCGGAGCCGTCCGTTCCACCCGCGCCGACGCCGAGCCCCAGCGCGCCGGACCGGTCGGCCGGCGAACCCGGGCCCACGCGTCCCGTCGTGCCCGCCACACCGGCTTCGCCCACCGCGAGGCCGCGGCCCGGCGGCCCGGGCTAGCGCCGCTTGTACAGGCGGACGAACGTGCCGTCCCAGCCCGCGCGCAGTTCCATCAGGTCGACCAGGAGGCGGACGGTCCACAGGCCGAACCCGCTCTGCAGTGCCGAGTCGGGCGGGATGAAGCCGGTCAGCGGGCTGGGGCGCCAGAACCCGTGGTCGGCGATCTCGCAGATCAGCTCGGGGCCGTGCCGCCACGTCCACAGGCCGATCGGCGGAGTGCCGTGCTGCAGCGCGTTCGCCGCGACCTCGTTGACGGCGGTGACGAGGTTCTGCGCGGACTGCCCGGCGAGGCCGTGCCGGGCGGCTCGTTCGGCGACGAACGAGCGCAGGGCGTGCAGGTCGGCGCCGTCGATGGGCAGGTACTCGGCGTCGTGCGGGCGGCCGGGGCGCAGGCCCCGGTCGAAGCCCGCGCCGAAGGTCACCGGGTCGATGTACTCGGGGTTCTCGCCGTCGTGGCCGGGGGCCAGCAGCGGGTGGGTGCGCCGGGCCTCCGCGAGGACGCGGGGCGGCAGCGCCGCGTCGTAGGGGCACAGCGCGCGGGCGTCGGTCTCCCCGAACACGACGTTGATGAGCGACTCGTACCGGATCCACTCCAGGGTCTGCTGCTCGTCCCACCCGTCCCAGACCGGTTCGGCGAGCGCGCACACGCCGCGCGGGCCGCTCTGCTTCACGATGGCCTGGTAGTCGCGCAGGGTCCGGACGGGATGCAGGTAGAAGCCCGCCGAGTCGATGTAGGTGACGTCCTTCTCTCCGACGACGTCGCGCAGCGCGGTCAGGCCGGGCTCGCGCGCCACCGCGACGACGGTCTGGCCGCGTTCCAGCCCGGAGGTGAGGAACGGCGCGGTCACCGACAGGAAGTCGTCGGTTCCGTCGTACAGGAACGCCTTGTGCTCCAGCGTCATCAGGTGAAGTCCTCCGTCTCGGGGAGCCCCCGCCCGGCGCCGCGGGCGATGCCCGGGAGCCGGTGCCAGCCGACCGTGGTGATGAGGTTCTCCACGTTCGGCCGGAGGTGGTCGAGGACGAGCGACCCGTCGGCGGGCAGCCGGACGGCGTGCCGGGCCAGCAGGTTCAGCCCGCCGAGGTCGATGAACCCGAGCCGGGACAGGTCGAGGTGGACGCTGCCGCGCTGCGCGCCCACCTGCATGAGCGTCTCGGCGAGCACGGTGTGCCGGGCGGCGTCCAGCTCGCCCTCGATCCGCAGCCCGGCCGGTTCGAAGGTGCGCACGATCTTCAGGACTCCGTCGTCGAACTCGGGGTTCACTTCCACGAGGACCTCGTGTGTGTCGCGGAGGGCGGTGAGCTGGTCGGGCGGGCACGCGCGGCGGTCGATCTGGCAGATCGCCATCGCCATCGTGCTCGGCGAGACGGTGTCGCCGACCCGGTTCTCGCAGCCCAGCATCCGGCCGAGGTCGGAGCCGGCCTCCCGCAGCAGCCCGCTGTAGTCGGTGGTGAAGCGCACCGCGCGGTAGCCCTGGCCGAACGCCTCGTCGACCTCCCGCCCGATGGTGTCGAGCATCATGGCCGGGGCGAACGTGCCGCCGCGGTCGAGGCACGCGTCCCGCTGCGAGATGACTCGCAGCTTGCCCGCGCGGACGGCCTCGGCGATGTCGATCCCCGGGCCGGCCGCGGGATCGAGGCCGGGGAGCCGCTCGGCGGGCAGGTCGGTGACGTACACGACCTTCTCGTCGGTCAGCAGGCCCTCGCGCAGGAAGGGCCCGATGACCCGGTCGCGCTCCGCCGGGCCTGTGTAGGCCAGCCAGCCGTGGTCTCCGGGCCGGACGGCGCTGACGGGGCGCTTGGCGAACCAGGGTGTCTCCATGGCCTGCCCATCGGGTTCGAGGCGGATCTGTTCAGCGTACGCCGCCGGAGCGGTTTTGGAAGCCCAACGCAGGGAGTTCCTCACCCTCCGTCGATTGCGGCCAGGTCAGGGCGGGGCAGGGCTAGCCGCAGCCGGACGGCGGTTCCCTCCTCGCCCGTGCGGATCTGGACGGTCGAGCACAGCAGCCGCACGGCCCACAGCCCGAACCGCCCGCCGGCCGGACCGTCGGCGGGGCGCGGCGGGAGCAGCCCGTACCCGGTGCCGGGCGGCCAGCGCCCCGCGTCGGCGACCTCGCAGAGCAGCGCCGGTTCGCGGCCGGCCGCGTCCGTCCACATGCGCAGGACGACGGGCGGGGCGCCGTGCCGGAGCGCGTTGGTGACGACCTCGGTGACCGCGACCAGCAGCCGCTGCCGCCCCTCCTCCGGCAGCGGCGTCGGCCGCGCGCAGTCGGTGACCCAGGCGCGCAGCCAGAACAGGTCGGGGTGGGCGTCGAGCGTCAGCGTGTCGGCGCCGGACGGCGGCGGGGGCAGCGGGTCGGCGTCGCAGCGGGCGCAGAACGTCCACGGGTCGACGAAGCCGGGATTGCGCAGCGTGCGGGTGCCGCGCACCGTCTCGGGGTGGGTCTTGCGGGCCGCCGCGACGACGCCCGCGGGCAGCGAGGCGGCGTACGGGCACAGGACGGCCGCGCCGGTGCCGCGGATCGCGATGTTCAGCAGCGCCTCCGCCCGCTCCCACTCGACGACCTCCAGCGGCGGCCGCGACGCCCACGCCGGCTCGCCGAGCATCCGCAGCCGGCGGCCCTGCCGGCTGCTCTCGTCGGCGTCGCCCAGGCAGTCGGCGAGCGTCCGGGACGGGTGGCGGTACCAGGTGGCGGCGTCGCGGAACAGCACCGCGCCGGCGTCGGGGCCGAGGGCGTCCCGCAGCAGCATCTGCTGGGCGGTCCCGCAGACGGCGAGGACGCGGTCGCCCGTGTCGAGGCCGTCCCGCAGGAAGGGCACGGCGCCGCCGAGGAACTCCTCCACGCCGTCGTAGGGGAGTACGCGGTGCGTGAAATCGTCGCTCACGGCGGCCCCGCCGATTGTGTGATCATGGTGTCACCGACTGTGCGAGCCGGACGGATCCGACCAGCCTAGCCCTCCGTCCCGGGCCTGCCGAGGGTCCTTGGCCACATGCCGCCGCCACCGCGTGCGGGGGTCTGTCCGCAACCCCGGCGGCGGCCCGTCCCTTACCGGGGGCGCGGGCGCGGCGGCGGGTGGAGGACGGCGCGCAGCCCCGGGGTGAGCCGGGCGATTAATTCATCGGGCGCCATCGAGGCGGCGGGTTCCACGCGCAGGATGTAGCGGACGAAGATCAGCCCGGCGAGCTGCGTGCCGAATGCCCCGGCCCGCGCCCGCGCGCCCGGCCCGCCGATGTGCTCGGCGACGCGGTCGACGATCTCGTGTTCGAGGAGGTCGCGCAGCAGCCGGGTCAGGTCGGGCTCGGCCACCGCCGCGCGCACCAGCAGCACCAGCCGCGCGCCGCCCTCGGGGTCGTCCCACGCGGTCAGCAGCGCCCGCAGGACGCGTTCGGGCAGCGTGGCGGGGTCGCCGGGGAGCGCCCCGGCGAGCACCTCGGGCGGGTTGGCGACCAGGCCCAGCACCGCGCCGAACAGCCCCTTCTTCGACCCGAAGAAGTAGCTGATCAGCGCCGCGTCCACGCCCGCCTCGGCGGCGATGGACCGCATGGTCACCGGCCCGTAGCCGTCGGCGAGGAAGCGGCGGCGCGCCACGGTGAGGATGGCCTCGCGGGTGTCGGGGCTGCCGCGCCGCCGGCCCCGCGTCCCCGTTCCCGGGCCCGCTCCGGATTTATTCATCAGGATTGAAATATAGCCGGGACGGGGGCGAGGGTCGAGGCATGAACACCACAGCTCCGGAGGGTCCGGGCACCGTCCACCGCGCGGTGCTGCCGGCCGTGATGCTCTCCCTCGCCACCGTCGTGTCGGCCGTGGCGTCCCTCAACACCGCGGTGCCGTCCATCGCCCGGGACACCGGCGCCGGGCTGACCGAACTGTCCTGGATCATCGACGCGTACGCGCTCGTCTTCGCCGCGCTGCTGCTGCTCGGCGGCGCCATCGGCGACCGCTACGGGCGCCGCCGCGCGCTCGCCGCCGGACTGGTGATCTTCGGCGCCGGGTCGGCCGCGGCCGCGCTGGCCAGCGACCCGAACTGGCTGATCGCGATGCGCGGCGTGCTCGGCGTCGGCGCGGCGCTGGTGATGCCGGCGACGCTGTCGACGATCACCGCGACGTTCCCGGCCGCGCAGCGCACCCGCGCGGTCGGCACCTGGGCGGGCGTGGCCGGCGCGAGCGCGATCTTCGGGCTGCTGGTGTCCGGCGGCCTGCTGGAGGCGTGGTCGTGGCGGTCGGTGTTCTGGCTGAACGTCGTCCTCGCCGTGGTCGCGCTGGTCGCGACGCTCGCGGTCGTCCCCGAGTCGGCCGAGCCGGACGCGCCGCGGCTCGACGTGACCGGCGCCGTGATCACCGTCGCCGGGCTCGGCGCCGCCGTCTACTCGATCATCGAGGCGCCCACCGAGGGCTGGGGCAGCGCCCGCACCCTGCTCGGCCTCGCCGCCGCGCTGGTCATCCTCGCCGGGTTCGTGCTGTGGGAGCTGAAGCGGCCGAACCCGCTGCTCGACCCGCGGCTGTTCCGCATCCGCGCGTTCTCCGCCGGGGCCCTCTCGCTCACCCTGCAGTTCTTCGCGTTCTTCGGCTTCGTCTTCATCATCCTGCAGTACCTGCAGCTGGTGAAGGGCGACAGCGCGCTCGTCGGCGCGCTCAGCCTGGTGCCGATGGCGCTGACGATGATGCCGTTCGCCCGCGTCGTCGCGCCCCGCGCCGCGGCCAGGCTGGGCCCGCGCCGCGTCATCACCGCCGGGCTGCTGCTGGTCAGCGTCGCGATGCTGGTCTTCTCCCTGCTGGACGAGGACAGCACGTACTGGCTGCTGCTCGCCGGGCTGATCCCGCTCGGCGCCGGGGCGGGCCTCGCCATGACGCCCGCGACCGCGTCCATCACCGACGCGCTGCCGGCCGACAAGCAGGGCGTGGGCTCGGCGATGAACGACCTGGCCCGCGAGCTCGGCGGCGCGCTCGGCATCGCCGTCCTCGGCAGCCTGCTGCAGTCGTCCTACCGCGCGAACCTGACCCTGGACGGCCTGCCCGCCCCGGCCGCCGAGGCGGCGCGGGAGTCGCTCGCGGGCGCGATGCGGCTCGGCCCGCGAGTCGCCGAGCAGGCGCGGGCGGCGTTCGGCGACGGCGTCCAGACCGCGTTCCTCACGGCGTCGATCGCGCTGGCGGTCACCGCCGTCATCGTCGCGGCCCTGTACCGCGCGCCCCGCCCGGGTGCCGCCAATTCCGTTGCCGGCCCCGCCGATCAAGCCGATAAGCTGACCGAGGCGGACACCGGCGGGCGTGGCGAAATCAGGTATACGCGGCAGGTTTAGGTCCTGTTGGTGGCGACACCGTGGGGGTTCGAATCCCCCCGCCCGCACCCGGCCCGCGCGTGAGGCGCGGGCCGAGGCGTTGCCGCGCCGGGCCCGGTCAGATGCCGAGGTCGCGGCGGAGGCGCTCCACGTGCCCGGTCGCCTTCACGTTGTAGTACGCCTTCTCGATGTTGCCTTCGGCGTCGATGATGAACGTGGACCGGATGACGCCGACGACGACCTTGCCGTACAGCTTCTTCTCCCCGTACGCGCCGTAGGCCGTCAGGACCTCGGCGTCCGGGTCGGACAGGAGCGGGAACGTCAGCCCCTCCTTCTCCCGGAACTTCGCCAGCTTCGCCGGCTTGTCGGGGGAGATGCCGACCACGGTGGCGCCCGCGGCCTCCAGCTCGGCCAGGCTGCCCTCGAAGTCGACGGACTCCTTGGTACAGCCGGGCGTCATGGCCGCCGGGTAGAAGTAGAGGATCACGCGCCTACCGCGCAGCGAGGCCAGCGACACCGCGGCCCCGTCGGCGTCGGGAAGCTCGAAACCGGGGGCGACGTCGCCCGGCTGCAGCCGCTCGGACACCCTGACCCGCCTTTCGCATCGAATGGTGGCACCCACCGTACCGGCCGGGGTTGTGCGGACGCCCACGGGCAAGACCTGCGACACTGTTCGGATCATGCTTCGCTCGTGGTCGCGCCCCACCGCGAGTTCGCCCGACACGGTAAGGAAACGGCATGGCTGATTGGAGCAGCGACCCGGAGGAAGCGGAACTCTTCATCGAGCGCACCCGCGTGAACCTCACGCGCGAGATCGACGAGATCGCGGTCCGGATCAACCCGCGCAACGTCGCGCACCGGGGCGTCGAGCGGATGAAGGAGGAGGCCGGCCAGGTCGTCAAGGCGTTCGGGACGCTGGTGCGCCCGTCCGGCGACGACGAGGACGGTCAGGGCGTCGACAAGCGGGTGGTGCTCGCGGGCGTCGGCGCCGCGGTCACCGTGACCGCCCTGGTCCTCTGGCGCCGCAGGCGCAGGCGCCGCTGAGACCCCTTCTGGAGGCGCCGGTCCGCGGTCCGCGGCCGGCGCTTCCGCGTGCCGGGCCGGGGCGGACGGAGTGCGCGAGCAGCGCGGCGGCGGTGCGCAGCTCGGCGAGCTCGGCGCGGCAGGGCGGGCAGCCGCTCAGGTGCGCCGACAGCGCGTCGGCCTCGGCGCCGTCCAGCCGTCCGATGGCGTAGACGCCGAGACCGAGCCGGTACGCCCCGCAGTCGGTTCCTCCCACGGCATGGAGTACGGCACGGCGCCCCGCGCCGTTCAGCGGAACTGGGGGAGGTGGTCGCGGTGGGCGGCCAGGCCCTCGTCCAGGATCTTCTCGGCGGTGTGCTTGCTCCGGACGAACGGGTGCGCCATGAGCGCCTGCAGCGCGGTGCGGCGGTCGCCGGTGACGGCGGCGTCGGACGCCAGCCGCTCGTAGGCGTGGACCGCCTGGGTGAGGCCGCGCACAGGGCCGGGCAGCGGGCCCATCGTCAGCGGGACGGGCCCGGACCGTCCGACCAGGGACGGGACCTCCACGATCGCGTCGTCGTCCAGCGACGAGACGGCACCGTTGTTGCGGGTGTTGACGATCATCCGGCGGCCCTCGTCGCGGTGCAGGGCGCAGATGACGTCGACGGCGAACTCGCCGTGCTCGCCGCCGCCGCGTTCCCGCGACGGGTCGGGGTCGGGCTTGCGCGACTCGGCGGCGACCTGCTCGTAGTAGCCGGGCAGCATGGCGAGGATGTCCTGCGCGCGGGTCGTGCCCTTCGCCCGCAACTCGTCCACGACCTGGTCGTGGAAGAAGTAGTACTTGGCGTAGGAGTTCGGCAGGAACCCGAGCGTCTTCGCGAGCTCCGCCATCCGCGACGGGTCGCGCCACGGGGTCGCGCCGCCGCCGGGGACCTTCAGGTCGTCCAGCAGGAGCGGCAGGTCGAGTTCGCGGCCGTCGAGCCGGAGCCGCTGCGCCCAGGTGGCGTGGTTGAGGCCGATCCAGTCGGCCTCGAGCCCGTCGGACGGCAGCCCCAGCAGGCCGGCCCACATCTCGGTGTCGCCGATGTACTGGTCGCACAGCCCGATGATCCGCGCGCCGGTGCGGCTGGCCACGGCGTCGGTGACCACGTTCGTCGGGTTGGTGTAGTTGACGATCCACGCGCCCGGGTCGGCCTTGGCGGCGACGTCCAGCAGGACGGGCACCGACCGCAGCGCCATCAGGAACCCGCCCGGACCCGCGGTCTCCTGCCCGACGACGCCGTGCTTCAGCGGGATCGACTCGTCCAGGTGCCGCGCCGCCAGCCCGCCGGGGCGGAACGTGGTGAAGACGTACGACGCGCCGTCCAGCGTCGCCTTGAGAGCGGTGTGCGACGACACGGTGAACGCGGCGCCCCGCGCGGCGAACATGTTGCGCGCGAGCCGCGTCATGACGTCCAGGTGCGCGGGGTCGATGTCGTAGCAGGCCAGCTCGGTACCGGCCAGATCGTCGGCGCGGTGCAGCAGCCCCCGGATGACGCCCGGCATGTAGCCGCTGCCGGCGCCGACGACCGCGATCCTCACCGCGGCTCCAGGTCGGGCTGCGTCGCGGTGAAGCGCGCCTGGACTGTGGCGCGGACGATCTGCGTCTCCGGCTCCAGATCGATCGGCTCGGGCTCCTCGGCGGCGCCGCCCGGCGCGCGCCCGTACGCGGCGGCGAGCGCGATCGGGGGCTCCTGCCCGCGGCCGACGCCCTCGTCCGACAGTTCGACGAGGCCGGTGAGCCGCGCCCCGAGGGCCTCGGCGTAGCCGCGCGCGCGGGCCACGGCCTCGTGCGCCGCCTGCCGCGCGGCCCGCTCGTACACCTCGCTGTCGCGCCGCAGCTCCCACTCGGGCCCGCTGACGTAGGTCCGCTCCAGGTCGCCGAGGCGGGCGACCAGTTCCCCGAGCACCGCGAAGTCGACCACCACGATCTTGATCCAGACGGTGCCCCGGTAGGCCCGGACGTCGCCCTCGCGCCGCTTGTACTTCAGCAGCGGCGTGATCGCCAGCCCACCGGTCTCCACCTTCTCCACGGCGTCGCCGTACGACCTGACCAGGTCGAGGCACCGCTGGTTCCGCTCGGTGAGCCGGTCGAGCGCCGCGCGCCGGTCGGACTCCTGCGACTGGACGTGTACCGACAGCCGCGCGATCTCCGGCTCGGCCTCCAGCACCGCCTCACCGCGAACACTGATCAGGGGAGCATCGCTCATCCCCCCAACCTACGTCCTACAGGAACGTCCGGCCCTCGCCCCGGTAGGTGGGGACGGTCTTGACGAGGCGGCCGTCCTCGATCAGGTGGAGGGCGTCGAAGCGTTCGCACAGCTCGCCGGCCTTGGTGTGGCGGAACCAGACGCGGTCGCCGAGGGACAGCAGGTCGGCGGCGTGGCCGAGCAGCGGCGTCTGCACCTCGCCGGCGCCCTCGTTGGGGTCGTAGGACAGCCCGGTCGGCAGGTACGGCTGCGGGAGGCGGATGGCGTCGGCCGGGCCGGACGCCAGGTAGCCGCCGCCGAGGCAGGTCGCGACGCCGGGGGCGGGGCGGCGGACGACGGGCAGCGCGAACAGCGCGGCGGGGCGTCCGGTGAAGTTGGAGTACTGGTCGAACAGGTGCGGCTGGTAGAGGCCGGAGCCCGCCGCGACCTCGGTGACGGCGCGCTCGGCGGCGGTCTTCTCGACGCTGCCGGTGCCGCCGCCGTTGACGAACTCCAGGTCGGTCAGCTCCCGGACGCCGCGCACGATCGCGGCGCGCCGCCGGGCCAGCTCCAGCCGGGACTGCCGCTGCATGGCGCGGATGACGCGGCCGCGCGCGGGACGTCCGGGCGGGACGTCCCCGACGCCGGCGATCTGCGACTCGTAGGCCATCAGCCCGGCGAGGTCGAGCGAGGGCCGCTTGAGGATCCGCTCGGCGAACGCGCACACCTGGGCGGCGGTCCGCAGCGGGGAGCGCAGCGCGCCGATCCGGACCCGTCCGCCGAGCGGGCGGTAGGAGGCGTCGATGTCGATGCACACCCGGATGCGGCGGTCGCCGGCGGCACCCTCGATCAGTTCGAGGTGCTCGGGGGAGTCGACCATCAGCGTGATGACGCGGGCGGCCGCGGGGTTCTCGGCGAGCGCCGCGATGGCGGTGCGGTCTGCGGTCGGGTAGGCGACCAGGATGTCGTCGCTGACGCCCTCGGCCGCGAGCCACAGCGCCTCGGGCAGCGTGAACGCCATGATCCCGGCGAAGCCGTCCATGGCGAGGGTGTCCTCCAGGAGGGCCCGGCAGCGCACCGACTTGCTCGCGACGCGGATCGGCTTGCCGGCGGCCCGGCGGACGAGGCCGGCGGCGTTGGCGCGGAAGGCCGCCAGGTCGACGACGGCGAACGGCGCCTCGATCGCGGCGGTCGCGGCGTCATAGCGGTCCCGGAGGTTCATCGGATACCTGCAGCGTGGAAACCCCGTCCTTCAGGGCGGGGAGGAAATAGGGGACGGTGCGGCACGGTGTCTCTCCGGGTTTTGTCGGTGGCGCTCTGTAGGTTGCGGGCGTGCCCCGGTACCGGCTGTGTCCGACCCCTGCCCAGGAGGCGGGGTTGCTGGAGCATTGCGGGCATGCCCGGTTCGTGTGGAATTTGGCGGTGGAGCAGCAGGCGTGGCGGACGCCGCGGCGGGGTCCGGCGCCGGGGTATGTCGCGCAGGCCCGCCAGCTCACTGAGGCCCGCGCCGCGTTCGGATGGCTGGCGGCGGGTTCGCAGACGGTGCAGCAGCAGGCGCTCAGGGACTACGCGCAGGCGATGGCGAACTTCTTCGCCGGGACACACCGGCGCCCCACCTGGCGCAAGGCCGGGGTGCATGAGGGGTTCCGGGTTGTCGGGGTTCGGGGTCGGGCGTGGGATGTGCGGCGGTTGTCGCGCCGCGCGGGTGTGGTGCGGGTGCCGAAGGTGGGGTGGGTGCGGTTCCGCTGGTCGCGCCCCGTCCCTGCCGGGGTGAAGTCGTTCCGGGTGATGCGGGACCGCGCCGGGCGCTGGCATGTCGCATTCGCCGCCGTCCCCGCCCCGGTGCCCGCGCCCGGCAACGGTGCGGCGGTCGGTGTCGACCGGGGTGTGGCGGTGTCGGCCGCGCTGTCGACCGGCCAGACCTGTACCGTGCCGGGCTTGACGCCTGGTGAGGCCGAGCGGTTGAAGCGGCTGCTGCGCCGCCTGGCCCGCGCGAAGCGGGGGTCGAACCGGCGGGCCCGCCTCAAGGCCGCCATCGCGCGGCTGAAGGCGCGTGAAGCCGACCGCCGCAGGGACTGGGTGGAGAAGACCTCGACGGATCTGGCGCGCCGGTTCGACGTCATCGCCGTCGAGGACCTCGATGTGGCCGCCATGACTCGGTCCGCCAAGGGCACCCTGGCTGCCCCCGGCGCGGGCGTCCGGCAGAAGGCCGGGCTGAACCGGGGCATCCTGGCCGCCGGGTGGGGGCAACTGGTCACCCGGCTGGAGCACAAGGCACCCGGGCGCCTGGTGCGGGTCGACCCGGCGTACACGTCGCAGACCTGCAACGCCTGCGGGCACCGCGCCCGGGACAATCGCGAGAGCCAAGCGGTGTTCCGGTGCACGGCCTGCGGGCACAGGGTCAACGCCGACGTCAACGCCGCACGCAACATCAAAGACACCGCCGTGGGACGCACGGTGGCAGCGCGGGGAGGCGGGGCGGCAGCCCGGCCGGTGAACCGCGAACCTCAACCCGCTCTCCTCTCCGTATAGGGACGGGTTGGAATCCCCCGCCTTCAGGCGGGGGAGGACGTCAAGCTCGTCACACTGCCACACTACCCGCTAATGTGAAAAGCTCTCACGATCCGCTACGGGGGTGGGCGGCGAAGAAGTCCCAGAGCATGGGACCGGCCTCGGCCGGCCACCGGTGCGTGCCGCCCTGGATCTCGCAGAAGGTCACCGCGACGCCCTGCGCGCCCTTGCCGGTGCTCGCGCAGTTCGTGCCGCTGCCGAGCGCCTTCACGTTCTTGTGCGGTGCGGGGAGATCGGCGAGCCTACGCCAGAACTCGACCGCCTTGGACACCGGCGGGAACGGGCGCTTGTCGTTGAAGTCGCGGTTCCCGCCGCCGTTGAACGGGACGCTCCGGTCCGCCGTCCCGTGGAAGATCATCGCCGAGACGGGGCGGTCCGGGTCGCAGGGGGTCACCAGCGCGCCCTCGACGACCCCGATCGCGGCCACCTTGTCCGGCTTCTCGCAGGCCATCTTGTACGCCATGCCCGCGCCGTTGGAGAACCCGGTGACGTAGACGCGCTTCGGGTCGGCCAGCCCGGCGCCGGTGAGCTTGTCGATGAGCTTGCTCAGGAACCCCACGTCGTCGATGTCGCCGATCTTCGCGGCGCCGCAGCAGTCGCCCGCGTTCCACGTGGTCATGAACCCGTCCGGATAGGCGACGAGGAAGCCGTGCTCGTCCGACAGCTTGTCGAAGCCGGTCAGGTCCTCCATCTTGCTCATGTTCGCGAGCCCGCCGTGCAGGGCGATGACCAGTGCGGGCGGGTCGGCGGGCTTGCCGTCCTCCCATGTGCCGTCCGAGACCTTGCCCGGCACGTGCAGGAGGAACTCGCGGTGGCCGAGCGTGCCCACGTCCATCTTCTGCTTGTGCGTGCCCTGCGCAGTGGGGATGCCGTCGACCTTGGCCGGGCGGCCGCCCTCGCCGCCCTGCGTGTCGTGCTGCTCGGTGCAGCCCGCGAGGACGAGGGTGATCGCCAGAACCACGAGCAGGATTCGCCGCATGAACGCAAAGCTAACCTCTACGGGCGCCCTCAAACTACTCATGAGTAGACGGAGCCGGGCATGCCGCCAAGGTCTCGGTGCACGCGTGGAAGGACGGCGGCGGGACGCGCGGCGGCCGCGTAAGCTCGGAGGGACCCGTTCTGAGCTGCCGCGTCGCGATAAGAGTGAGACCGTTGAACGAATTCGTCCTGACCCTGTCATGCCCCGACCGGCCCGGCATCGTGGCCGCCGTCTCGGGGCTGCTGGCCGAGCGCGGATGCAACATCGTGGAGAGCCAGCAGTTCGGCGACGGCGAGTCCGGCAGGTTCTTCATGCGGGTCCAGTTCACGGCCCTCGACGACACCGACCCCGACGAGCTGCGCGGCGCGTTCGCCTCGCTGGTGCCCGAGCTGGGCCTGGAATGGCGGCTGCACGCGCTCGCCGAGCGCCCGCGCGTCCTGATCATGGTGTCGAAGGGCGGGCACTGCCTCAACGACCTGCTCTACCGGACGCGCTCCGGCCTGCTCGACATCGACATCGTCGCGGTCGCCTCCAACCACCCCGACCTGCGTCCGCTCACCCAGTCGTACGGGATCGACTACCACCACCTGCCGGCCGGGTCAGGAGGCAAGGCCGCGCAGGAGGCGGAGATCCTCACGCTGGTCGAGCACTACCGCGCCGACCTCGTCGTCCTCGCCCGGTACATGCAGATCCTCTCCGACGACTTCTGCGCGAAGCTGCCGGGGCAGATCATCAACATCCACCACTCGTTCCTGCCGAGCTTCAAGGGCGCCCGCCCCTACCACCAGGCGCACGCGCGCGGCGTGAAGCTGATCGGCGCCACGGCCCACTACGTCACCGCCGACCTGGACGAGGGCCCGATCATCGAGCAGGAGGTCGCGCGCGTCGACCACACCCAGAGCCCGGAGGAGCTCGTGGCGGTCGGGCGCGACGTCGAGTGCCTGGCGCTGGCCCGCGCCGTCCGCTGGCACGCCGAGCACCGGGTGCTGCTCAACGGCGACCGCACGGTCGTCTTTCGCTGACCCTTTCCCCGCGCTGACGCTGACCTGCGGTTTTCCGTGAGATGTCGGCATGGCGAGTTTCACTCCGCGTGGTCATGCCTCACGATGAGTGAGGATGTCGGACGTGCCGATGGCTCACGGGGGTGGCTATGGCCGAGGCGCTGGTGCAGGACCTGATCGAGGAGGAGCGCGGCAGGCGGGAGGCGCGGCGGCTGGCGGTCCGCGCGTTCCGGCCCCGCCGCGCGGTCGCGGGGTTCGCCGCGGCGCTGCTGGTGACGACGGCGGGCGGGGTGGCGGCGATCGAGCTGCTGGCCGCCGCGCTCGGATCCGCCGTGCATCCGGTGCCGGGCGTCGCGACGCTGCTGGACGTCCTGCGCCGGCACACCTGGCGCGACCCGGACGTCCTGGTCGTCGCGGGGGCGGCCGCCGTGCTCGGCGCCGCGTTCCTGGTCGCCGCGCTGCCCGGCCGGCTGCGCGGGATACCGCTGGACGGCTCCGACCCGCGCCAGGCCGGCCTCATCGGGCGGGCCGCGCTGCGCCGGGCGCTCGCCGACGCGGCCCTGGAGGTCCCCGGCATCGAGCGCGCCCGCGTCCGCGGCCTGTCGGTGTTCCGGCGGAGCCTGCTCGTCCGGGCCGGCACCCACTACCGGAACCCGTCGAACCTGGCCGACCTCGTCCGGGCCGCCGTCGAGGCGCGCCTGGACCGGATCGAGCCGATGCACCGGCCGCCGGTCGACGTCCGGCTCGGCTGGCGGAAGGACTGACGATGCGGATCGCGATCGCGATGACCGGGGCGGTGCTGCTGCTGGCCGGCGCCTCCGCCGCCGCCCTCGGGCTGGGCGCGTTCGACGCGTTCGGCGCCCTGTCGGGCAGGCCGCTGCTCGACCCGGCGGCGGTGCGCTTCGCCGGCGGCACCGGCTGGTTCCTGCCGGCCGCGGCGGCCGCCGCCGAACTGCTGGCCCTCGCCGGCCAGCTGTGGCTCGTCCTGCAGGGCCGGACCCTCGTCCACCAGCGGTGGCCCGACCTGGACGCCGAGACCCGCGTCCGGGCGCGGACGGCCACCGGCCACCTCGACCGGGACGTGCGCGCGCTGCCCGGCGTCGAGGACGTCCGGATCCGCCTCACCGGCACGGCCGACAGGCCGCGCCTCCTGCTGAACGTGTCCTGCGCCGGCGACACCCTCGTCGGAGAGGTGTACGGCGAACTGGGCGCGGGCCCGGTCGAACGCTACCGCCGCGCGATCGGAATGCCCGACCTGCCGGTGGTCATCCGCTTCCGCCCCCTCTTCACCCGCCCCCGCCGCCACCACCCCCAACCCGAAACAGCCTGACACCCGAACGGCCGTCCGGTGCCGGGGCGCTTGGCACCGGACGACCGAGCCCTCATCGCCTGACCGTGCCCGGCCTGCGGGCCGGTTGGACGGGGCACGGTGTCCTCCTCGGCGGACGGGCACCGGGAACGGACACGATTGACCCTGCGATAGGAGTTGGCGGGGGAGGAGCGGCGCCCGTCCCGGGTGGGGACGGGCGCTCGCTCGTCGGCGGGCGCCCATGCGCCGGGACGGGCGGCGCATGCACACAGCGGGCACCCGCGGTGGGGGGAGGGTCGCGGGTCGGGAGCGTGAGCGGCGGGGCTGTGATCCTTGCAACCGCCACTATGCGCGTCCCTGTGACGGCCGTCACGCTTGTGTACATTTCGTTCACGGCGTGTTCCGAGGAGGTGCGTGGGCCGATGCGGCGTCCCCGCTGGGCGGTGCCCGGCAACTGGAGCGTGGCCCGGCAGCTGCTGGTGCTGCAGGCCGCGGTCGTCGGGCTGCTCGTCGCGGCCGGCGTCGTGCTGGCCTACCTGGACGCCGGGCGCTCCGCCGACGACGGCGCGCGGCAGACCGTCACGGCGGTCGCGGTGAGCATCGCCGACGCGCAGAACGTCCGGGCGGCGCTCGCCGCGCCGGACCCGAGCGCGCTGCTGCAGCCGTACGCCGAGCGCGTCCGGCACGACACCGGCGTCGACTTCATCACGATCATGAGCCCGGACGGGATCCGCTACACCCATCCCACCCCGTCCCGGATCGGCGGGCACTTCGTCGGCAACACCGCGCCCGCCGTGGCCGGCCGGACGTTCACCGAGACCTACACCGGCACGCTCGGCCCGTCCGTCCGGACCGTCGCGCCCGTCTTCGACGACCGGCACGAGGTCGTGGCGCTGGTCGCGGTCGGCATCACCGTGCGGGTGATCACGGGCCGGCTGCAGCAGCGGCTGATCGCCCTCGCCGTCGTCGCCGGCGTCGTGCTCGCCGCCGGGATGGCCGGCAGCTACCTCGTCTCCGCCCGGCTGCGCCGGCAGACGCGCGGGGCGGCGTCCGGCGAGCTGCGGGAGATGTTCGAGTACTACGAGGCGATCCTGCACGCCGTCCGCGAGGGGCTGCTGATCCTCGACCGCGGGGGCCGCGTCGTGCTGTGCAACGACGCCGCTTTCGACCTGCTCGACCTGCGCGCCCACCGGCCGGCCGGCCGGGGGCGGGCGCGGGCGCGGCGGCGGTCCGGCCGGTCACCGGTCCGGGCCGCGTCCGACGTGCGCGGACGGCGGGTCACCGACCTCGGCCTGCCCGCCGAGCTGGTCGCCACCCTCGTCGCGCCGGAGCCCCGCTCGGACGAGATCCACGTCGGCGACACCCGCGTGCTGGTGGTGAACACCTCACCCGTCCGGTCCCGCGACCGGGCGATGGGGAACGTCGTCACCTTCCGCGACCACACCGAGTTGCAGACGCTGACCGGCGAGCTGGACAGCGTCCGCGGGTTCGCCGAGTCGCTGCGCTCGCAGGCCCACGAGGCCGCGAACCGCCTGCACACCGTGGTGTCGCTCGTCGAACTCGGCCGTCCCGACCAGGCCGTCGAGTTCGCCACCGCCGAACTCGCGACCGCGCAGCGCCTCACCGACCGGGTCGTGGACTCCGTCACCGAGCCCGTCCTCGCCGCGCTGCTGCTCGGCAAGTCCGCGGAGGCGGCCGAGCGGGGCGTCGAGCTGGTCATCACCGAGGACACCGCGATCGAGGGGACGGTCGAGGCCCGCGACCTCGTCACGATCCTCGGCAACCTGATCGACAACGCGGTGGAGGCCGCCGTCGAGAACGCGCCCGTCCGGTCGCCCCGGGTCGTCGTCAGCGCCCGCGAGGACGCCGGTACGCTGCTGCTGCGGGTGTCCGACAGCGGACCGGGCATCGAACCGTCCGCCGTGCCGGACATGTTCCGGCGCGGGTGGACGACCAAGACGTCCGGCGGCTGGCCGGTCGGGCACGGGCTCGGTCTCGCGCTGGTCGGCCAGACCGTCCGGCGGCGCGGCGGCGAGGTCCGCGTGGGGCACGACACCGGCGCAGTGTTCACCGTCCGACTCCCCCTGGACAACCCATGATCGAAGTGCTCATCGTCGAGGACGACCCGGTCGCCGCCGAGGCGCACCGCACCTATGTCGAGCGGGTCGCCGGGTTCGCCGTCGCCGGGGTCGTCCACTCGGGGGCCGACGCGCTCCGGTTCTGCGAGCGCGCGCCGGTCGACGTCGTCCTCCTCGACTTCTACCTGCCGGACACGCACGGCCTCACCGTCTGCCGCGCGCTCCGCGCCGGGGGCCGCGACGTG
This sequence comes from Spirillospora sp. NPDC047418, assembly GCF_040643275.1. Lineage (NCBI taxonomy): Bacteria > Bacillati > Actinomycetota > Actinomycetes > Streptosporangiales > Thermomonosporaceae > Spirillospora > Spirillospora sp. NPDC047418. The sequence continues at coordinate 68,478 of NZ_JBEYTW010000031.1, read as the reverse complement.
GACGTCATCGCCGTCACCTCGGCCCGCGACCTGGCGGTGATCCGCTCGGCCGTCTCGGTCGGCGTCGTGCAGTACCTCCTGAAGCCGTTCACGTTCGCGTCCCTGCGCGACAAGCTCGACCGCTATGCCCGCTTCCGGGCGCAGACCGTGGGCGCCGGCGAGGTCAGCGGCCAGGCGGACGTGGACGGGATGCTCGCCACCCTCCGCACCCCCGACCACCGCGCGGTGCCGAAGGGCATGAGCGGCGAGACGCTCCAGGCCGTGACGGACGTGCTGAACGCCGCGTCCGACGGCCTGTCCGCCGCCGCGGCCGCCGACCTCACCGGCGTCTCCCGCGTCACCGCCCGCCGCTACCTGGAGTACCTGGCGCAGAACGGCCTGGCGCACCGCAAACCCCACTATGGTCAGGTCGGACGTCCGGAAGTGCGCTTCTATCCCGGCTAGACGGGGTACCAACGGGACGACAGTGCATGCGACATCGGGGAGTTGTCGTGACCGAGAAGCCTGGCAAGTCCGAGGGCAGGGCGAAGACCGAACCGGAGCGCGAGGACCCGCCGCCGCCCCGCGCCGAATCCGCCACGGGCGCGCCCCGCAAGGGGAAACCGGGGGACGCCGCCCGCAAGATGCGCGCGATGTTCAAGGGCCGCTAGCCGCCGCAACCAGCGCCCGGACGCGAGTCCGGGCGTTTCCGTGTGCGGTTTGACGCCACCTTTGAACCCTATTGGTCGGCTATATCTGCACACGCGGCTAATGTCCGAAGTGAAGCTCATAGTCGAGGGCATCGAGGAGGCGCACTTGTCCCACCGCGAACAATCGGGCGGCTCCACCCAGGGGCAGTCAGCCCACGGCATGGGCCCCTCCCGCTGAGCGGCCCGAAACCCCGGGGACCACGGCACACCACCCGCGGCCCCCGGGTTTGCTATTGCCCCCGACCACGACGATCGCCGCCACCCCTAACACCACCGGGTAGACGAAGACCCACAGATAAACGCTCAACGTGGTCGCGGCGCTGGGTCGGCGGTCGAGCGCGGCGGGGTGGACGTCGGAGGCGGGCGTTATGGTGCGGCGCCATGGGTGATTACTTCCAGACGCTGGTGGACGTGGAGGCGGGTGCCGCGGAGGCGGAGCGGCTGGCGTTGGAGGTGCGGGACTGGCTGATCTCGGCGGGGTTCGTGCTGGCGGAGCGTACCGACTGCGTGCTGGGGGCTGATCTTGGTCATCCGCCCGGGCCTCGTGCGGGCGATGTGGTGGACGGCGACGGGTGTCCGGGCTGGCAGGGGCTGTGGAGCAACGGTCTGGACGTCCAGACCGGGCGCACCGTGTTCGACGCGGGGCAGGGGGAGCCGTGGGCGGCCGCCTGCCCGCACTGCGGCACGGAATTCCGGTTCGTCGATGACGACTTCGCATTCGTCAACGAGGCATGGGAGCCGTTCTCCAAGGTCTTGGGCGGATGGACGGAAGGGCGTGACGCGGTCATGCCGTGCCCGTCCTGCGCACGTCCTGTCGAGCCGGCGGCGTGGGAGTGGGCCGACGACTACTTCGCTCTCGGGTATCTGGGGTTCACGTTCTGGAACTGGCCGCCATTTCGGGCGGAGTTCGTCGAGGAGTTCGGTCGGCGGATCGGTGGGCACCGTGCAGTGCTGATCGCTGGGAAGCTCTGACGCGGCCCTCTGCCGGGTGTGAGGTAGGCCAAAGGAGGCGGTGGGTTGTGTTTTCCAACTCGGTAGGCGGATACTGAGGGGGTGAGTTGGAAAACGCAACGGAGGTGGTTGTGGTGCGGGATGCGGTGATCGTGGAGGCCGTGCGGACTCCGGTGGGCAAGGGGAAGGCGAACGGGGTCCTGCACGAGGAGCTTCCGGCCGATCTGCTGGCGCGGACGCTCACGGTGTTGGTTGAAAGGGCCGGGATCGAGCCGGGCGACGTCGACGACGTCATCGGGGGCGTCGTCACGCAGGTCGGGGACCAGGCGCTCAACCTCACGCGGACGGCCGTGCTCGCGGCCGGGTTCCCCGAGAGCGTCCCCGCCATGACCGTCGACCGGCAGTGCGGATCGTCCCAGCAGGCCCTGCACATCGCGGCGCAGGGCGTGCAGAGCGGCGCCTACGACATCGCGATCGCGTGCGGTGTCGAGTCGATGTCGCGGGTGCCGATGGGGTCGAGCGTCCTGCCGGGGAGCAACCCGTACGGGACGATGCTGGCCGAGCGGTACCCGGACGGGCTCGTCGGGCAGGGCATCAGCGCCGAGCTGATCGCCGCCCGCTGGGGGTTCGCGCGCGAGGAACTGGACGCCTACGCCTACGAGTCGCACCGGCGCGCCGCCGAGGCGTGGAAGAACGGCGAGTTCGACCGGGAGGTCGCCTGGGCGGGGCAGTGGGACGAGACCGTCCGCCCCGGGACGTCACCGGAGATCCTCGCCGGGCTCAAGCCGGCCTACTACGACGAGCGGATGGCCGAGCGCTTCCCCGAGATCGAGTGGAAGGTCACCGCGGGCAACGCCTCCCCGGTCAACGACGGCGCCGCCGCCGTCCTGGTCATGGGCGCGGACGTCGCCGAGCGCCTCGGCCTGCGTCCCCGCGCGCGGTTCCACGCGTTCGCCGTGACCGGCGACGACCCGCTGCTGATGCTGACGGCGATCATCCCGGCGACCGCGAAGGTGCTCGGGCGGGCCGGCCTCACGCTGGACGACATCGACCTGTTCGAGGTGAACGAGGCGTTCTCGCCGGTCGTCCTGGCCTGGCAGCGCGAGACCGGCGCCGACCTGGCGCGGGTCAACGTGCGCGGCGGCGCGATCGCGATCGGCCACCCGCTCGGCGCCAGCGGTGCCCGCATCATGACGACGCTCCTGCACGCCCTCGAAGACCGCGGCGGACGGTTCGGGCTGCAGACCATGTGCGAGGCGGGCGGGCTGGCCAACGCCACCATCGTCGAGCGGCTCTGACCGGTGGCTAGGCTGCGAGGCATGCCGAAGGACGCCGATCCGCGCGAATGCTCGGTCGCCGACACCCTGGACCTGGTCGGCGAGCGCTGGAGCCTGCTCGCGATCCGGGAGTTGAGCTACGGTGTGCGGCGGTTCGATCAGATCGTCCGCAACACGGGCGCGTCCCGCGACATCCTCGCGTCCCGGCTCCGCAAGCTGGAGGCGAACGGCATCGTCCGGCGCGAACGCTACAGCGACCACCCGGTGCGCCACGAGTACTACCTGACGCCGGCGGGCCTGGAGTTGTGCGACGTGCTGCTCGTCCTGATGCGGTGGGGCGACCGGCACCTGCATCCGGACGACCCGCCCGTCCGCTGGCAGCACTCGTGTGGCGACACGCTCAGCCCAATGGTCATCTGCAGCCACTGCGGCAACGAGGCCCGCATGGGCGCCCACTCACCCACCGGCCGCGGCACCCGCACGCCCTGACCCGGCCGCGTCCAGGAGGGCGCGGGTGCCCGCCCGCGCCCGCGCCGCCGCGGCCGGGTCGTTGTGGATGCCGGCTACCACGATGGCGCCCTCGGCCAGCAGGTAGATCGATTCGGTGGCGGACGGCGCGACGGGGTTGACCAGGGCGGTGACCTGGGCGTGGAAGGCGCGCTTGTGGGAGCGGGCCGCCTCGGTGATCGCCGGGGCGGTCGGGCCGAGTTCGCCGTGGGCGTTCACCCAGGCGCAGCCGCGGAAGCCGGGTTCGGCGAACCAGGCGCCGAGCCAGTCGAACAGCGCGAGGACGCGTTCGCGTGGGTCGGGCACCGTGTCCAGGTGGGCGGCCAGGTCGCCGCGCCAGCGCAGGTCGCGGCGCTCCAGCATGGCGACGATTAGCGCCTCCTTGGTCGGGAACAGCCGGTAGATGCGCTTGAGGGGCAGGCCGGCGGCGCTTCGCAGGTCGTCCATGCCGACCGCCTGGATGCCTTGCCGGTAGAAGAGGTCCTCCGCGGCGTCCAGCAGTGCCCGGCGGTCCAGGGACTGCTGCTCCTCGGTGATGGCGGCCGGCATCGACGACTCCCGCTTGACGTTGAGAACGGTCGTTCCCTAGATTAGGCGACATTGATCGAGAACGTACGTTCTCAATATGAGGAGGCTGTGATGCCCGAGGACCGCCCGCCCTACCCGCCGTTCACCGAGGAGACCGCCCGGCAGAAGGTGCAGTCCGCCGAGGACGCCTGGAACACCCGCGACCCGCACAAGGTGGCGGGCGCCTACACGTCCGACTCCGTCTGGCGGAACCGCGACCGCTTCGTCACCGGACGGGACGAGATCCTCGCCTTCCTGACCGGGAAGTGGGAGAAGGAGCTCGACTACGCGCTGCGCAAGAGCCTGTGGGGCTTCCGCGAGAACCGGATCGCCGTCCGGTTCCAGTACGAGTGGCACGACGGCGGCGGCCAGTGGTGGCGCAGCTACGGCAACGAGCTGTGGGAGTTCGACGAGCACGGGCTGATGCGCCGCCGCGAGGCGAGCATCAACGACGTGCCCATCGAGGAGGCCGACCGGCGCATCCACGGCCCGCGCCCCGAGAGCGAGCGCGGGACCGACATCCCGCTCCGCTGAGGTCAGGCGACCGGACGGGCGATCCGTCCGGCCGCCTCGCGCAGGGCGGCGGCGAGCCGGTCGCGGGCCTCGGTCTGGGCGGCGATGCGCTCGTCCAGCACGGCGAGCCGGTCGAGCGCGATCCGGAGCTTCCCCTCGGCCGGCGGCGCGGCCGCCACATCGCCGTCCAGGCACGCCGAGAACGCCCGGACATCGTCGAGCGTGAGCCCCGCCGCGAGCAGGTACCGGATGTTCCCGACGCGCACGGCCGCGCCCTCGTCGTAGATCCGGTAGCCGTTGGCCGCCCGGCGGGACGTGAGCAGCCCCGCCTCCTCGTAGTGCCGCAGGGCGCGCGGCGTCGTCCCCGCGACCCGGGCCAGCTCACCGATGCGCATGCACACGATCTTCACATGCCGGTCAGGCGACGACGGCACCGCCGTCGACCGGGAACACCGCACCCGTTACGAACGACGCCTCCGGTGCGGCCAGCCGCGTGATCGCCCATGCCACCTCCTCGGGACGCCCGATCCGCCCGAGCGGCGTGTGCTCGATCTGCCACGCCCGGACGGCGGCGAGCTGATCGTCCGACAGTCCCTGGTGCCGCCCGATCGGGGTGCCGATCGCGCCGGGCGCCACCGCCACGACCCGGACGCCGCGCGGCGCGAGTTCCACCGCCCAGGTCCGGGTGAGCAGCTCCAGCGCCGCCTTCGTCGCCGCGTAGAACGCGTTGCCCGGCCACGCCCGCTGCCCGATGGACGTGCTGACGTTGACGATGACCGCGCCGTCGTCCAGCACGGGCAGCGCCGCCTGCGCGAGGAGGGCCGGCGCGACGAGGTTCGTCGCCAACTGCGCGTCCATGGCCTCGGGCGTCAGCGCGCCCAGCGCTCCGTTCCGCACGATCGCCGCGTTGTTGACCAGGACGTCGAGGCGCCCGTGGACGTCCATCACCTGCCGCACGATCTCCTCGGCCGCGCCCTCCCCGGTGATGTCGGCGGCCAGCGGGTGGACGAGGTCGTAGCCGCCGGCGGTCTCCGCGAGCGGCTCTGCCCGCCTGCCGACGGCGACGACCCGTGTCCCCTCGGCCGCGAACATCCGTGCGGTGGCACGTCCGATCCCCGTCCCCGCACCGGTGACGATGGCGACTCTCTGCTGTGCGCGCTTCTCCATGCGCCCACTCTCGAACCCTGCCGCCAGCGTCAAGGTCAACCCCGCCCCCTCGGCGCGGGCGCACCCGGACGGTCAGTCGAGACAGAACTCGTTGCCCTCGGGGTCGGCCATCACGATGTGGCCGGCGCCGAGCGGGGGCGAGGGCTCGTGCCGCCGGAGGCGGGCGGCGCCGTGCGAGACGAGGCGCTCGGCCTCCGCCTCCAGCGCCTTCATCCGGGCGTCGCCGTCCAGGCCGGGGGCGGCCCGCACGTCCAGGTGGACGCGGTTCTTGGCCTGCTTGCCCTCCGGCACCCGCTGGAAGAACAGCCGCGGCCCGGCGCCGTCGGGGTCGGTCACCGCCGAGGCGTCGTTGCGGTTCTCCGGCGGGACGCCCATCGCGTCCAGCGCCTCGTCCCAGGACGCGAAGGTCCCGGGCGGGTCCTGGAGCCGATAGCCGAGGGCCTCGGCCCAGAACGCGGCCAGCCCGGCGGGGTCGGCGCAGTCGAAGGTGATCTGGATTTCGCGGGCCATGTCAGCTCGCCTTCCTGTGCGGGTAGAGGTCACGGAGCAGGCACACCTCGGACAGGTGGTGGATCAGCTCCCGGTTGATGTGCAGGACGAGTCTCGCCATGGGATCGGCGGCGAACGGCCCTTCGGCCTCGCCGCACGGGCGGGAGAGACCGTCTTCGCCGAGCGACTCGACGCCGGCCAGCCACGCCGCGTACTCGGCGTCCAGCTGGGCCAGCGCGTCAGAAGCGGTCTCGGCGTACTCGAACGAGTCGTAGTCGACGGGCGCGCGGCCGAAGTGCGAGGCGTTGCGCATCGCGAGGACGCCGACGATGACGTGCCCGAGCCGCCACGCGATCGTCGTGAACGGCGGCGGGTCGGGCGGCGGGAACGCGAAGTCGATCGTCATCGCGCCCGATCCCGCCCGCACCGGCGCGGTGCCGGTGCCGCGCGGGCGCACGCTCCAGCAGCCGGGGACCGGCTCCCAGAAGTACTCGTCGTCGCCGAGCCCGTCGAGCCGGGCGCGGAGTTGGTGGTCCCAGTGCCAGCTGAGCTGGTCCCGGAGCAACGTGTTCCGATCCATGACGCGAGTCTTCCCCCGATTGCGGACAGGTACGTTCCGCGATCTGTGGAACGATGAACCGCGTGACCGCCGAGGGGACGACCGAGCGCGTGCTGCGGCTGCTGGCACTGCTGCAGCGCAGGTCGTCCTGGACCGCCGCCGAGATCGCCGAGCAGCTCCGGGTCACCGACCGCTCGGTGCGCCGCGACGTGGAGCGGCTCCGCGCGCTCGGCTACCCCGTCCACGCGACGGCGGGCGTCGGCGGCGGGTACCGGCTCGGCGCGGGCACCCGGCTGCCGCCCCTCCTGCTGGACGACGAGGAGGCGATCGCGACGGCGGTGTCCCTGCGGCTGGCGTCGGGCGGCACCGTCGCCGGGACGGGCGAGGCCGCGCTGCGGGCGCTCGCGAAGCTCGACCAGGTGATGCCGCCCCGGCTGCGCGCCGAGGTCCGGGCCGTGCGCGGCGCCACCGAGACCCTCGTCGGCCCCGGCGCCGAGGTCGACGCCGAGTTGCTGGTGACGCTCGCGCGGGCCTGCCGCGACGCTGTCCGGGTCCGGTTCCGGTATGCCGCCCGCGGCGGCGCGGAGCGGGAGCGCACGGTGGAGCCGGTGCGGATGGTCGCCACCGCCCGCCGCTGGTACCTGATGGCCTGGGACGTCGACCGCGGCGACTGGCGCACCTTCCGCCTCGACCGGATGCGCGACGCCGCGCCGACGACCTGGCATTTCCGGCCGAGGGAGCATCCGGACCCGGTCGCCTACGTCCAGCGCTCGGTGACCGAGGCGCCCTACCGCCACCTCGCCCGCGTCCGGCTCCACGCGACGTCCGACCAGGTGCGTGAGCTGATACCGCCCCAGGTGGGACGCGTCGAGGACGACCGCGACGGCTGGTGCCTGCTCACCGTCGGCGGCGACGACCTCGACTGGCTCGCCGTGCACATCGCCCGCCTCGGCTTTCCGGCGCAGATCCTGGAGCCGCCGGAACTGCGCGACGCCACCGCCCGCCTCGCCCGCCGCCTCGCGGACATGTCCGGGAACGGCTGACTGGGCGGGCCGATCAGCATTCGATGACGTTGACGGCGAGGCCGCCGCGCGAGGTCTCCTTGTACTTGTCGAGCATGTCGCGGCCGGTGTCGCGCATGGTCTTGATGGCCTTGTCGAGCGTGACGAAGTGGCGGCCGTCGCCGCGCAGCGAGATGCGGGCGGCGCTGATGGCCTTGATGGCGCCCACGGCGTTGCGCTCGATGCAGGGGACCTGGACCAGGCCGCCCACCGGGTCGCAGGTCAGGCCGAGGTTGTGCTCGATGCCGATCTCGGCGGCGTTCTCCACCTGCTCCGGGGTGCCGCCGAGGATCTCGGTGAGGCCGGCGGCGGCCATGGAGCAGGCGGAGCCGACCTCGCCCTGGCAGCCGACCTCGGCGCCGGAGATGGACGCGTTCTGCTTGAACAGGACGCCGATCGCGCCCGCTGTCAGCAGGAACCGGACGATGCCGTCGTCGTCGCTCGGCAGGAACCGGTCGTAGTAGTGCAGGACGGCCGGAATGATCCCGGCGGCGCCGTTGGTCGGGGCCGTGACGATGCGGCCGCCGGCGGCGTTCTCCTCGTTGACGGCGAGGGCGAAAAGGGTGACCCAGTCCATCGCGGAAAGGGGATCGGAGGCTTTCTCGGTGGAGAGCTGGCGGTGGAGCTGCGGTGCGCGGCGGCGCACCTTCAGGCCGCCGGGAAGGAGGCCCTCGCGGGCGCACCCCCGCGTCACGCAGGCCCGCATCACCTGCCACAGGTTCAGCAGCCCCTCGCGGATCTCCTCGGGAGACCGGCCGAACGCCCTTTCGTTCTCCAGCGTCAGCGCCGAAATGGACAGGCCCGTTTCGCGGCAGCGGTCAAGGAGGTCGGCGGCCGTGTCGAAGGGGTGGGGGAGGACGGTGTCGTCCGGCTTTATCCGGTCGGCGCCGGTGGCGTTCTCGTCCACGATGAAGCCGCCGCCGACCGAGTAGTAGACCTTCGAGCGCAGTTCCTCGCCGGAGTCGCCAAGGGCGGTGAAGCGCATTCCGTTGGGGTGGCCGGGGAGCGATTCCTTGCGCTCGAAATGGAGGTGCTCGTTGACCACGAAAGGGATGTCGTGGTCGCCGAAGAGCCGCAGCATTCCGCGTTCGCGGATCGCCGCCAGGCGCTCGTCCACCCGGTCGACGTCGACCAGTTCGGGCTTGTCGCCCTCCAGGCCGAGGATGACGGCCTTGTCGCTGCCGTGGCCCTTCCCGGTGAGGCCGAGCGAACCGTAGAGGACGACCTGGACGGACGCGGTCTTCTCCAGCAGGCCGTCGCGTTCCAGACCGCGGGCGAAACGGTGTGCCGCCGCCATCGGGCCACCGGTATGGGACGACGAAGGGCCGATCCCGATTTTGAACAGGTCGAAAACGCTGATGGCCATGAGCTACCTCGTTGTAGCTGCGCCCCCTCCCGGAAGGGGGAGGGGGCGCGTAGACGTCACAGGTTCGGATACAGGGGGTGCTTGTCGGCGAGGGCCTTCACCCGGGCGGCCAGGGCGTCGCGGTCGAAGGACGGCTGGAGGGCCAGCGCGATGACGTCGGCGACCTCGGCGAAGTCCGCGGCGGTGAAGCCGCGGGTGGCGAGCGCCGGGGTGCCGATCCGCAGGCCGGAGGTGACCATCGGCGGGCGCGGGTCGTTCGGCACCGCGTTGCGGTTCACCGTGATGCCGACGTCGTGCAGCCGGTCCTCGGCGTCGCGTCCGGTGAGCTCGGAGTCGACCAGGTCGACCAGGACGAGGTGGACGTCCGTCCCGCCGGTGAGGACCTTCACGCCGGCCTTGGCCGAGTCCTCGGCGAGGAGCCGCTCGGCGAGCAGCTTCGCGCCCTCCACGGTCCGCGCCTGCCGGTCGCGGAACTCCTCCGACGCGGCGATCTTCAGCGAGACGGCCTTGGCGGCGATCACATGCTCCAGCGGGCCGCCCTGCATGCCGGGGAACACCGCCGAGTTGATCTTCTTGCCGTACTCCTCGCGGGCGAGGATCAGCCCGCCGCGCGGGCCGCCGAGCGTCTTGTGCGTGGTCGTCGTGACGATGTCGGCGTACGGGACGGGCGACGGGTGCAGCCCCGCCGCGACCAGGCCCGCGAAGTGCGCCATGTCGACCATGAGCAGCGCCCCGACCGAGTCGGCGATCTCCCGGAACGCCGCGAAGTCGAGCTGCCGCGGGTACGCCGACCAGCCCGCCACGATCATCTTCGGACGGTGCTCCGCCGCGAGCGTGGCGACCTCGTCCATGTCGACCAGGCCGTCCTCCGCCCGGACGTGGTAGGGCACCACGTTCAGCGTCTTGCCGGAGTAGTTCAGCCGCATCCCGTGCGTGAGGTGGCCGCCGTGCGCGAGGTCGAGCCCGAGGATCGTGTCGCCGTGCTGCAGCAGCGCGAAGTACACCGCCGTGTTGGCCTGCGCGCCGCTGTGCGGCTGGACGTTGGCGTGCTCGGCGCCGAACAGCGACTTGGCCCGGTCGATGGCGAGCTGCTCGGTGACGTCGACGTACTCGCAGCCGCCGTAGTACCGCTTGCCCGGGTAGCCCTCGGCGTACTTGTTGGTCAGGACGGAGCCCTGCGCCTCCAGCACCGAGACCGGCGCGAAGTTCTCCGACGCGATCATCTCCAGCGTGGACTGCTGGCGGCGCAGCTCCGCGCCGACGGCCTCGGCGACCTCCGGGTCGGCTGCCGCGAGGGAGTCGTAGAGGCTCATGCTTCCTCGATCAGCTTCGCGTAGGCCGCCGAGTCGAGCAGGTCGCCCGGCTCGTCGGAGATCCGCACCTTGAAGAGCCAGCCTTCGCCGTACGGGTCGTCGTTGATGACCTTCGGCTCGTCCACCACGGAGCCGTTGATCGCGGTGATCTCGCCGCTGACCGGGGAGTACAGGTCGCTGACCGACTTGGTGGACTCGACCTCGCCGCACGGCTCGCCCGCCTCGACGGTGTCGCCCTCCGCCGGCTGCAGCTCGAGGTAGACGATCTCTCCGAGGGCGTCGGCGGCGTGCGCGGTGATGCCGACGGTGACGATGCCGTCCTCGCCGCCGAGGCCGGACACCCACTCGTGCTCTTCGCTGTAGCGGAGCTGCTCCGGAACGCTCACGATTCTCTCTCTTTCAGGAACGCGTATAGAACGGCAGGTCGACCACGTCCACCGGCTCGGGCCGGCCGCGGACGTCCACGGCCAGGCCCGTCGGCTCGACGCCGCTGTCGAGGTAGGCCAGGGCGATCGGCTTGCCCAGTGTGGGCGAAGGGGCGCCGCTCGTCACGACCCCGCACGGCGTGCCGCCGGACGTGACGACCTGGTACCCCTTCCGCGGCGCGCGACGCCCGCGCGCGACCAGTCCCACGAGCCTACGGCCAGGCGGGGTCTGCGCCTGCGCCGCCAGGGTGGTCTTGCCCACGAAATCGACCGCCTTGTCCAGCTTCACGACCCGGCCGAGGCCCGCCTCGAACGGCGTCGTCTCGGCGGTCAGCTCGTTGCCGTACAGCGGCATGCCCGCTTCGAGGCGCAGCGAGTCGCGCGCCGCGAGCCCCGCCGGGACGACCCCGTCCACGGCGGCGAACGCCCGCCACACCGCGACGGCGTCGGACGCGTCCACGAACAGCTCGAAACCGTCCTCGCCCGTGTACCCGGTGCGGGCGATCAGCGCGTCGGCGCCCGCGACCCGTCCGGCGAGGATGGCGTAGTACTTGAGGTCGGCGACCGGCGCGTCGGTGAACCCTTCGAGGATCTCCTGGGCGCGCGGCCCCTGCAGGGCGATCAGCCCGTACGCGTCGGTGCGGTCGTCCACGGCGGCCTCGTAGCCGGCGGCCCGCTCGACCAGCGCGTCTCGGACGACGTCGGTGTTCGAGGCGTTCGCCACGACCATCCAGGTCTCGTCGGCGAGCCGGTAGACGATCAGGTCGTCGAGGACGCCGCCGTCGTGCGCGCAGATCATCGTGTAGCGGGCCTTGCCGATCGGCATCGGCGACAGGTTCCCGACCAGCGCGTAGTCGAGTGCGGCGCCCGCGCCCGGCCCGGACAGGAAGATCTCCCCCATGTGCGACAGGTCGAACAGCCCGGCGCCGGTGCGGACGGCCTGGTGCTCGGCGGTCTCGCTCTGGTAGCGCAGCGGCATCAGGTAGCCGGCGAAGTCGACCATGTTCGCGCCGAGGTCGCGGTGGACGTCGTGCAGCGGCGTGGTCTTCGGATCGGCGGACGAGTCGGCGGTCGGGTCGGCGGACATGGGTTCGGCTCCTTCGTCGCGGGCGCGCGTGGTCCATCGTCCCACTCGCGCACCGGGCGTTACGGTGCCTCCCCCTCTGTCATCTGCGCCTGAGAGCTTCGCCCGCCGCGCGGCGGCGGGTTTTCACCTTCGGCGGGGGACCGGGTCCCCGCTTTCCAGAGGTCGCCTTGCCCGTGCGGTCCGTGGGCCTGAGAGGTTCCGGGGAGGATTTGCTCCTTCGGCGTCCCACACCGGCTGCATGGGACTCTCCCGCACGGGATCATCGGCTGGCCGCCAATCTAGCAGCGGCCCCGCCCCGCGACCACCCGCCGATCAGCCCGCCGGCGGCGGCGACGCCGACATCGACTTCACGCACGTCCGCAGGGCCGCCTTGATCTTTTCGAGGTCCTTCTTGTCGGGCGTGGTCGACGGGTTCGGGCTCGGCAGTTCGACACCCTGCCTGGTCATGCAGTTGTTGAACTTCTCGGTGGCCCTCGACACCTCGGGCGCCGGCGTGCCGGCCCGGCCGGGCGACGCGCCGGACGGCGCCGAAGCCGGTGCGGAGGCCGCCGGCGTGGGCGGCGGCGACGCGCCCGCGTCCCCGCCGTCGGAGCCGCCGCATCCGCTCAGCGCCAGTACGAGCACCAGCATGCCTACGTGACCGCGCTTCAAGGTGGACCTCCGGGCAGACGGGGTGAGATCAGCCCATGATGCGCGGGTGGGGCGTCGCCCGGCTATTCAGGCACGTGCCAATGACGCTCGCCCGATTTAGCAGCCCGCATCAAAGGGGGGTCACGTAGGCGCCCGAGATGCCGCCGTCCACGAGGAACTCCGAGGCCGTGATGAAGGACGCGTCGTCCGACGCCAGGAACGCGACGGCGGCGGCGATCTCCGACGCCTCCGCGAACCGTCCCGCCGGGATGTGGACGAGCCGCCGCGCCGCCCGCTCCGGGTCCTTCGCGAACAGTTCCTGGAGCAGCGGCGTGTTGACGGGCCCCGGGCACAGCGCGTTCACCCGGACGCCCTGCCGCGCGAACTGCACGCCCAGCTCCCGCGACATCGCCAGTACCCCGCCCTTGGACGCGGTGTAGGAGATCTGGGACGTCGCCGCGCCCATCACCGCCACGAACGACGCCGTGTTGATGATCGAGCCCTTCCCCTGCTCGACCATGTACGGGATGACGTACTTGCAGCACAGGTACACACTCGTCAGGTTGACGTCCTGGACCCGCTTCCACGCGTCCAGGCCGGTCTCCAGGATCGAGTCGTCGTCCGGTGGCGCGATGCCCGCGTTGTTGAACGCGACGTCGATGCGCCCGTACGTCTCGTGGACGGTCCGGAACAGCGCCTCGACCTCTTCCTCGCTCGTGACGTCCACCTTGGCGAACAGGCCGTCCAGGTCGTCGGCCGCGGTCTTGCCGGCGGTCTCGTCGACGTCCGCGACGACGACCCGGGCGCCCTCCTGCGCGAAGCGGCGCGCGGTGGCGAGGCCGATGCCGCTCGCACCGCCGGTCACGACGGCCACCCGGCCCTCCAGACGCTGCATCGATGTCACCTACTCCTCCGAAGTGGCGATGAAGACGTTCTTGGTCTCGGTGAACGCGCCGAGGGCGTCCGGGCCCAGCTCGCGGCCGAGGCCCGACTGCTTGAACCCGCCGAACGGCGTCCAGTACCGGACGGACGAGTGCGAGTTCACCGACAGGTTCCCGGCCTCGACGGCGCGGGCGGCGCGGAAGGCCCGCCCGACGTCCCGCGTCCAGATCGAGCCGGACAGCCCGTAGGGGGTGTCGTTGGCGAGGCGGAACGCGTCGGCCTCGTCCTCGAACGGGAGGACGGTGACGACGGGGCCGAACACCTCGTCCCGCCACGCGGGCAGTTCCGCGCACGACGGCCCGGCGAGCACGGTCGGCGCGAACCAGAACCCGGGCCCTTCCGGCGCCGGCCCGCGGAACGCCACGGGCGCGTCATCGGGGACGTACGAGGCGACCTTCTCCCGGTGCGCCGCGCTGATCAGCGGCCCGACCTCGGTCTTCGCGTCCCGCGGATCACCCACCACGACGCTCCGCACGGCCGGTTCGAGCAACTCCATGAACCGGTCGTACACCGGGCGCTGGACGAGGATCCGGGACCGCGAGCAGCAGTCCTGCCCGGCGTTGTCGAACACCGCGTAGGGCGCGGTCGCGGCGGCCTTCTCCAGGTCGGCGTCCGCGAACACGATGTTGGCGTTCTTGCCGCCGAGCTCCAGCGTCAGCCGCTTCACGCCCGGCGCGCACGCCGCCATGATCTCGGTGCCGACCCGCGTCGACCCGGTGAAGACGATCTTGCGGACGTCCGGGTGCCCGACCAGCCGCCGTCCCGCCACCGGGCCCGCGCCCGGCAGCACCTGCACCACGCCCTCCGGCAGGCCCGCCGCCAGCGCCAGCTCGCCGACCCGCCGCGCGGTCAGCGGCGTCAGCTCGGCCGGCTTCACGATCACGGTGTTGCCCGCCGCGAGCGCCGGCGCCAGCCCCCACCCCATGATCGGCATGGGGAAGTTCCACGGGACGATGACCCCCACGACGCCGAGCGGCTCCGCGAACGTGACGTTGACCCCGCCCGGCACCGGGATCTGCCGCCCGGCGAGCCGCTCGGGCGCCGCCGCGTAGTACCGCAGGACGTCCCGCAGGTTCCCGGCCTCCCACCGCGCCTGCCCGATCGGATGCCCGGCGTTGAGCACCTCCAGCTCGGCCAGCTCGTCGACATGGGCGTCCACGACCTCGGCGAACGCCCGCAGCAACCGCCCCCGATCCCCAGGCGCCACGTCCCGCCACCCCGCAAAGGCCCGCCGAGCCACCGCAACAGCGGAATCAACCTCCGCAACAGAGGCGAGCGGCACCCGCTCAACGACCTCCTCGGTAGCCGGATCAACCACCTCGAACACCGCCATCACCCCTCCTCCCCTCGTTGATCTGCGGCGTGTTGTTGTTTTGAGGGGGCTCATAACAACAACACGCCGCAGGTCAACGTCAGAGTCGTTCGAAGCCTCGGTACATCTCCCAGTCCGTTATCGCCCTTTCGTATGCCTTCAGCTCTACGGTCGCGTAGTTCTTGTAGTGCTCTACTGCCTCCTTGCCGAAGGCGTCCAGGGCCCGGGAGCTGTGGCTCCAGTCGTCGGCGGCGGCGCGGAGTGTGCCCACGACCGTCGCGGCGTCCGTCGTGTAGGCGTTGCCTACGAACGGCTCCTCCAGCTCCAGTTCGTGGTCGATGCCGTGCAGGCCGGACGCGATCATCGCGGCGACGGCCAGGTACGGGTTGACGTCGCCGCCGGGCACTCGGTTCTCGATGCGCAGCGACGGCCCGTGCCCGACGAGCCGCAGCGCGCACGTCCGGTTGTCGATGCCCCACTTGATCGCCGTCGGCGCGAACGAGCCGGGCTGGTACCGCTTGTAGGAGTTGATGTTGGGCGCGTAGAGCAGGGTGTAGTCGCGCAGGCACGCCTGCTGGCCCGCGATGAAGTGCGCGCCGAGCCGCGACAGCCCGTGCGGCCCGTCCCCGGCGAGGACGGGCGTCCCGTCGGACGAGCGCAGCGACAGGTGGACGTGGCAGGAGTTCCCCTCCCGCTCGTTCGGCTTGGCCATGAAGGTGATCGACATGCCCTCCTGGGCGGCGATCTCCTTGGCGCCGGTCTTGTAGAGGACGTGGTTGTCGCACGTCCGCAGCGCCTCGTCGAAGCGGAACGCGATCTCGTGCTGCCCGAGGTTGCATTCGCCCTTGGCCGACTCCACGTACATGCCCGCGCCCGTCATCCCGTTGCGGATGCGCCGCAGCAGCGGCTCGACGCGGGCGCCGCCGAGCAGGGAGTAGTCCACGTTGTACTGGTTGGCCGGGGTGAGGTTCCGGTACGCCTTGTTCCAGGCGTCCTCGTAGGAGTCCTTGTAGACGATGAACTCCAGTTCCGTCCCGACGTAGGCGCCCCAGCCCCGTTCGGCCAGCCGGGCGAGCTGGCGGCGCAGGATCTGCCGGGGCGAGGGCGCCACGTCGGTGCCGTCCTCGGCGACGATGTCGGCGTGGACGAGGGCCGCACCCTCCTGCCACGGGATCAGCCGGAGCGTGCCGAGGTCGGGACGCATGACGAAGTCGCCGTAGCCGGTGTCCCAGGACGACATGTCGTACCCGTCGACCGTGTTCATGTCGACGTCCACGGCCAGCAGGTAGTCGCAGCCGTCCGAGCCGTGCCCGGCGGCCTCCTCCAGGAAGAAGCGGGACGAGAGCCGCTTGCCCTGGAGGCGCCCCTGCATGTCGGTGATCGCGACGATGACGGTGTCGACCCGGCCGCTCTCCGCCAGCCCGCGCAGCTCGTCGAGGGTGAGCGATGTGGTCACGGTTCTCCTAACCCAGCTGCTCGAGTTCCTTCTCGATGGCGGCGAGCTCCTCGGCGCTGCCCTGCACCTTCGGGCCCTTGAACCACGTGCGCGCCGAGAGCAGCCACCACAGCCCGGCGCCGCCGAGCACGACCAGGATCGCGACGGGGGAGTAGTTGAAGGAGTCCCTGGTGATCGGGTTCGCGGGCGGCAGCATGAACACCACCGAGACGAACAGCACCCACACCACGGCGAGCGTCCCGATCGGCCTGCTCCAGCGGCCGAGGTTCCACGGCCCGGCCTTGAAGTCGTCGCCCTGCCGCAGCCGCAGGAACGTCGGGATCACGTAGGCGATGTAGAGGCCGATGACCGCGACCGAGGTGACGGCGAGGTAGGCGGTGATGTTCCAGATCGCGGGCAGCGCGAGGACGAACGCGCCGCCGGCGGCCAGCCAGATCGCGTTGGTGGGCGTCCGGCTGCGCTTGTTGATCCGGTGCCAGAAGGACGAGAACGGCAGCGCACCGTCCCGCGAGAACGCGTAGATCATCCGGGAGTTGGCCGTCACCGACGACATGCCGCAGAAGAACTGCGCGCCGAACGAGACCAGGATCAGCAGCTTGCCGGTCGTCTCGCCGGTCGCCGCGATGAAGATCTCGGCGGGCCCGCCCTCGAGGGCCTTGCCGTAGTCCTGGATGGCGAACGTGACGCCGAGCAGCAGGATCCAGCCGGCCACGACGGAGATCAGCACCGAGTTCACGATGCCCTTCGGCCCGGACCGCGCCGCGTCGTGCGTCTCCTCCGTCATGTGCGCGGACGCGTCGTATCCCGTCAGTGTGTACTGCGACAGCAGCAGCCCGATCAGCGCCGCGTACATGCCGTACTGCCAGCCGGTCTCGTTGACGAACTCGGTGAACACGTACCCGACCGTCTGGTGGTGGGACGGCTTGAACGCCAGCACCCCGACGACGATCGCGACGCCGAGGACGTGCCACCACACGCTGACGCTGCTCAGCAGCGACACGATCTTCACGCCGAACTGGTTCAGCAGGGCGTGCACCACGAGCAGGATCGCGAACAGCACGAACGTGTGCCCCAGCGACACGTCGAACCCGAACTGGAGGTCGAGCAGCGGGTTCAGGAACGCGGCGGACCCGTAGATGATGGCCGCGGTCACGGCGACCTGGCCGATGAAGTTGAACCAGCCGGTGAACCACGACCACGCGGGGCCGTTCTTCTTGGCCAGCTTCGCGGCCCAGTAGTAGAGGCCTCCGGCGGTCGGGTAGCTGGAGCACACCTCGGCCATGGCGAGCGCGACCAGCAGGGTCATGGCGCCGACGCCGAGCCAGCCCCAGGTGATGACGACGGGGCCGCCGCCCCGCAGGCCGATCGTGTAGGACGTCAGGCAGCCGCTCAGCACCGAGATGATGGTGAACGAGACGGCGAAGTTGGAGAAGGCGGACATGGACCGGCTGAGCTCCTGGGCGTAGCCCAGCTCGTGCAGCCGTTTCTCGTCGTCGGACATGGGGTCGGGGCCGGCGGAAGCCTTGTGCTCGTCGATGCTCACGAGCACCTCCTCGTCCAGGGGGTTCGTGCCGCCCTTAATGGGCTAACGACAGACCATTAATATTTACGGGCGGCCTCCCGTCAAGACCCTGATCGCGATGAGACGCGCATGTAACGTGGACCTTTCAGACTCCCCGCGGCCCGAAGGACGGTCATGACCGAGCCGGACCCGGACCCGCCGGACCTGCCCGACCCCGCGGCGAGCGCCCTGCCCGACCTCGCGCACAGCGCGGTGTTCCGTCCGGTCCGGGCCGGCAACGCGTTCGAGGAGACCGTCGAGCGGCTGCTCCAGGCGATCAAGCTCGGCGTCGTCGACCGGGGCGAGCGGCTGCCGCCCGAGCGCGAGCTGGCGCCGCTGCTCGGGGTGAGCCGCGTCACGCTGCGGGAGGCGATCCGGGCCGTCCAGCAGGAGGGGTACGTCGAGTCGCGGCGCGGACGGTTCGGCGGGACGTTCGTCACCTACACGCGCCCCAAGCCCCGCCAGTCCGACCTGAAGCGCGCGCTGGCGCAGATGGGCGACGGCCTCAACGACACGCTCACCTTCCGCATGGCCGTGGAGACCGGTGCCGCGCAGATCCTCGCCACGACCCCGCTGACCGAGGCGCAGCGCGCGACGCTGCGCACCCGGCTGGCCGAGCTAAACGCGGCAGGGCCGCAGGAGTACCGTCGCCTCGACACGCTCTTCCATCTCACGGTCGCCGAGATGACCGGGTCGGCGCTGCTGTCGGCGGCCTGCGCGGACGCCCGGATGCGGGTCACCGACCTGCTCAACGCCATCCCCGTGCTCGGCCCGAACATCGAGCACGCGTCGTTCCAGCACGCCGCGATCGTCGACGCCGTCCTCGCCGGCGACCCGGAGGCCGCCCGCCGGGCTGTCGCCGAGCACCTGGAGGGCACGGCCGCCCTCCTGCGCGGCTTCCTCGGTTGACTTAAACCGGACCGGGGCCGATCACGTACTCTAAGTTGGTCGTCGAGATCACCCGTGCTGAGCGCGGGCGCACTAGCTGAGGGGCATTGCCGGATGGTCTACCTGGCAGGGATGCTGATCCTGTTCTTCGGCCTGCTGGTGTCCATCGCGCTGCACGAGCTCGGCCACTTCTCGTTCGCCAAGCTCTTCAAGGTGCGGACGACCCAGTTCATGGTCGGCTTCGGCCCGACCATGTGGTCCAAGCGCAAAGGCGAGACCGAGTACGGCGTCAAGTGGATCCCGCTCGGCGGCTACATCCGCATGATCGGGATGCTGCCGCCGCGCAAGGGCGACGCCCCCGGGCAGGTCCGGCAGATCAGCACCGGCCCGTGGCAGGGCCTCATCGAGTCGGCGCGCGGCGCCGCGCTGGAGGAGATCCGGCCCGGCGACGAGGACCGCGTGTTCTACGCCAAGAAGTGGTGGCAGAAGCTGCTCATCATGTTCGGCGGGCCCGCGATGAACCTGGTGCTCTCGGTGATGTTCTTCGCGATCCTGCTGATGGGCATCGGCACGATGCGGTCGCAGCCGGTGATCGGCGAGGTCCTCGCATGCATGGTGCCCGCCAGCCAGTCCCAGACGACGGAATGCCCGAAGGACGCGACGCCGACGCCCGCCGCGCAGGCCGGGCTCAAGGCCGGCGACCGGATCGTGGCGTTCGACGGCCGGAAGATCGACGGCGACTACGAGAAGCTGCAGGTCCTGATCCGCGACAACGGCGGCAAGACCGTGCCGATGACCGTCGAGCGCGGCGGGCAGGACGTGAAGCTGAACGTCCCGATCACCCGCAACCAGATGTACGACCTGAAGGACCACGACAAGGTCGTCAACGTCGGGTTCCTCGGCATCACCCCGATCCAGGCGATGGAGCGGCAGGGGCCGGGCGCGGTCGCGAGCACGATGGGCGACCTGACCGCGCGCACCGCCGAGGCGCTCGTCCGGATGCCGCAGAAGATGGTCGGCGTGTGGAACGCCGCGTTCAGCGACGAGAAGCGCGACCCGAACGGCCCGGTCGGCGTCGTCGGCGTCAGCCGGATCGGCGGCGAGGTCGCCGCCTCCCAGGACTACACCGGTGCCGAGAAGGTGTCGTTCTTCGTCATGCTGCTCGGGTCGCTGAACCTCGCGGTCGGGCTGTTCAACCTCATCCCGCTGCTGCCGCTGGACGGCGGCCACATCGCCGGCGCCCTGCTGGAGGCGGTCAAGAAGGCGTTCGCCAAGGTGTTCCGCAGGCCCGACCCCGGCTACGTGGACGTCGCCAAGGCGCTCCCGGTGACGTACGTGATGGCGGTCGTGCTGATCGTCATGGGCGGCCTGCTGATCTACGCCGACCTGGTGAACCCCGTCACCGTCACGGGATAACGGGCATCTCGCCCGTCTTGGCGAAGCCGTTCAGCGCGGCCAGGAAGGGCGCTATGTCGAGGCCCTGCTCCGCGAGCCACGCGTCCGACCCGTAGGTGCCGGCGTAGCGCTCGCCGCCGTCGCAGATCAGCGTGACGACGCTGCCGTGCTCGCCGCGCGCCCGCATCTCCGCGATCAGCTCCGCCGCGCCCCACATGTTGGTGCCGGTCGAGCCGCCCACGTCGCGGCCGCTGACCGCGCCCGTCCAGCGCATCGCCGCGACGGACGCCGCGTCCGGCACCCGGATCATCCGGTCGATGACCGTCGGCAGGAACGACGGCTCGACGCGGGGCCGGCCGATGCCCTCGATCCGCGAGCCCGCCGCCGTCCGCTCCGGGTCGCCGTCGGCGAACGAGCCGTGGAACGCCGACCCCTCCGGGTCGACGACCGCGAGCCGCGTCTGGAACCGCTGGTAGCGCGCGTACCGGCCGATCGTCGCGGACGTCCCGCCGGTGCCCGCGCCGACCACGATCCAGGACGGCTCGGGGAACCGCTCCAGCCGCATCTGCTCGAAGATCGACTCGGCGATGTTGTTGTTGCCGCGCCAGTCCGTCGCGCGCTCGGCGTAGGTGAACTGGTCCATGAAGTGCCCGCCGCACTCGGCCGCGAGCCGCCGCGACTCGTCGTAGATCGCGGACGGGTCGTCCACCAGATGGCAGCGGCCCCCGTAGAACTCGATCAGCTGGATCTTCTCCGGGCTGGTCGAGGCGGGCATCACCGCGGTGAACGGCAGGCCGAGCAGCCGCGCGAAGTACGCCTCCGACACCGCCGTGGACCCGCTGGACGCCTCGATGATCGTCGTGTCCTGCCGTATCCAGCCGTTCGCCAGCCCGTACAGGAACAGCGACCGCGCGAGCCGGTGCTTCAGCGAACCCGTCGGGTGGACGGACTCGTCCTTCAGATACAGGTCGATGCCCCACTCCGGTGGCAGCGGGAACACGTGCAGGTGCGTGTCCGCGCTGCGGTTGGCGTCGGCGTCGACGAGCCGGATCGCCTCGGCGATCCACGCCCGGTAGCCCGGGTCGCAGCGGTCCACGGTACGGCTCACGGTGATGTTCCCCTCGATCGTCCTTGACCGGCCGGGTCCAACGATATCCGCGCATGTCACGGTGCATCATGGAGGCAGCGGGGGGCAGATGATCGAGATGTTCGACGAGCGGATCGTGGCGGCCGGGCGGCTCCCGCTGTTCGGCTTCTTCGTGGCGTTCCTGGTGACGTTCGTGCTGACGCGGGTCAACGTGCGGCTGATCCGGGCGGACGTGCGCTGGTGGTTCAGCAACGTGACCGCCGGCGACCTGCACATCCACCATGTCGTGTTCGGCGTGGTGCTGATGCTGGCGGGCGGGGTGGGCAGCCTCGCCGTCCCGGACGCCTACACGGGCCTCAGCGTGGCCGCCGCCGTCGTGTTCGGGATGGGCTCCGCGCTCGTCCTGGACGAGTTCGCGCTGATCCTGCACCTCAGCGACGTCTACTGGACGGAGAAGGGCCGCGCGTCCGTCGACGCGGTGTTCGTCGCGATCGCGGTGACGGGGCTGCTGCTGCTCGGCATCCGCCCGCTCGGCTACGAGGGCATCGCCCCCGACCCCGGCACGGGCATCCTGACCCGCGTCTACGTCGTGTCCCTGGTCATCAACCTGGTCTTCGCGATGATCACCCTGCTCAAGGGCAAGATCTGGACGGGCCTCATCGGCCTGTTCATGCCCGCCCTGCTGATCGTCGGCGCGATCCGGGTGGCGCGCCCCGGCTCGCCCTGGGCGCGCTGGCGCTACGCCCCCGACTCCCGCCGCCACCGGCGCGCCGTCCGGCGGGAGCGGCAGTTCCGCCGCCCGCTGATCCGCGGCAAGATCTGGGTGCAGGAGTTCATCGCCGGACGGCACGACCTCATCCCGCCCGACCTGCTGCAGCGCCGCGCCGACGCCGCCGAGCGCGCCCGCCTCCGCCGCCTGGACCGCGCCGAGCGCCGCGCCGCCGCCCGCGCCGAGCGCCGCGCCCGGGCCGGCGACGAGCGCAAGGCCGCCGCCCGCGCGGAACGCCGCGCCGAGCGCCGCGCCGCCCGCAGAGCCGCCCGCCGCGCCGCGACGCCCGCCGAGAGGGCGACCGCCCGCAGCGACGAGGCCGCCCGCCCGGACGAACGCGCCGGCCGCCGCCTGACGGTCGCCCGCGCCTCGTCGCCGCGGGCGACCGGCCGGGCCGCGTCCCGCATGCGCGCCCGCGCCGCCGCCCGCCGCACCAGCCGCCGCCGGGACGAGTTCCTCCCCCGCTTCCGCCCCGCCGGCCGCCTCCCACCCGCCCCGAACCCCACCGAACCGGCCCCCCTGGGCGAAAAGCCACCGAGCACAGGCGAAGACCCTCCCTAACCCCCCGACCAGACACCCCACCCGCCCATACGGTCCGACCGGGCAGCGTGCCGACCGGGCAGCGTGCCGACCGGGCCGCGTGCCGACCGGGCCGCGAGCCGACCGGGGCGGTCCGATCCGGGAGTGCGCCGGTGCGGTCCGAGCGGGCCGTGGCGTTCTTAATCCATGACGGGGGCGACGGCGCGGACGGTGTCGATCGTGTCGGCATCGGCGGCGGACTTGTCGGGGCGGTACCGCAGCACGCGCGCGAAGCGCAGCGCGATGCCGCCGGGGTAGCGAGGGCTGTGCTGGACGCCGTCGAACGCGATCTCCACGACGAGTTCGGGCCGGACGTGCACCGTCCAGTCGTCCTCGCGAACGGCCAGCGCGCGGAGCTTCTCGGTCTGCCAGGCGAGCAGCTCGTCGGTGAGGCCCTTGAACGTCTTGCCGAGCATCACGAACTCGCCCGTCTCGGGATCGCGTGCGCCGAGGTGCAGGTTGGACAGCAGCCCCCGCCGCCGCCCGTGGCCCCACTCCACGGCGAGCACGACGAGGTCGAGCGTGTGCCGCGGCTTCACCTTGATCCACCCCGCACCCCGCCGCCCGGCCGTGTAGGGCGTGTCGAGCGACTTGATCACGACGCCTTCATGCCCACGCGCCACGGCCTCGTCGAACACCTCCTTGGCCCGCACCGGATCGCCGGTGACCACCCGGGGCATCCGCAGCTCCTCCGGCACGATCCGCGCCAGCGCCGCGTTCCGCTCCACCCCCGGCGCGTCGAGCAGGTCCCCTGATGCTGCGCCGGCCGTGGCGGGCGGGTGTTCGTCCAGGTAGAGGACGTCGAAGAGGTAGACGCTCAGCGGGACCGGGTCGGTGTTCTTCGCCGTGCGGGTCGCGGTGCGGGCGGCGGTCACCTGGAAGGGGTGGGGACGGCCGTCCGGGCGCAGGGCGATGAGTTCGCCGTCGAAGACGGCCGCGTGCACGGGGAGCCGGCGGACGGCCTCGACCACCTCGGGGAGGCGGGCGGTGATCTCGTCCAGGGTGCGGGTGAAGACGCGCACTTCGTCGCCCGAGACGTGTACCTGGGCGCGGATGCCGTCGAGCTTCCACTCGACGGCGGCCTCCGCCTTGAGCTTGGCGAACGCGTCGTCGATGGACGGTGCCGACGCGGCCAGCATCGGCTTGATCGGGCGGCCGACCTGCAGGGTGAAGGCGCGCAGGCCGGCGACGCCGTCGGCGAGGGCCGCCGTGGCGACCGGGCCCAGCGAGCCGCGCAGCATGAACGCCCGGCGCACCTCGGCGGGCTTCACCTCGGCCGCCGCCGCGATCGCCTCGGCCATGACGCCGTCCAGCGCGCCCTGGCGCAGTTCGCCCGCCAGCAGCCTGATGAGGAAGTCCTGTTCGGGGCGGGTGGCGCGGGCCAGGAGACCGGCGACGAGCTCGCGGCGGCGGGCCACCGAGCCGGGCCCGGACACGGCGCCGATCCCGGTGAAGGCCGCGTCCACCTCCGGGACGGTCAGCGACGGCTCGGCGGCGGGCGGCGGGACGTCCCGCAACGCGGCGTACCCCACCCCGATCTGGCGTTGCGGCAGCTCACCCGACAGGTAGGCGACCACGGTGGCGGCCTCGTCGGCGTCGGCGCGGCGCAGGCACTCGGCGAGCGCGGTTACCTTGGCCTTCCGGCCCGAGGTGCCCGCCACCGCCCCCGACGTCCGCGCGATGTCAGCGATCAGCACCCCTCCATAGTGACCCCGGGGTCTGACAATCGGCACCGTCAGGGGGCCTGGTCAGGGGCGGCGCGCCTGACTACGTTGACGGGAGGCGGGCCATGACGCGACGGGGAAGTGAGGAGCGGGACGTGGGGCTGCAGCGTCCGGTCGAACCGTTCCACCGGCCCTACGCCGGGCCGGAGCCGCCGTCGCCGGGGCGCCGGCCGAGGCGGCTGGTCGTGCTGCTCGTGGCGGCCGCCGCGTTCGCCGCGGCCGCGGTCGCGGTGTTCCTGGTGGTGCCCGGCGAGAACGGGGGCACCGACCGGGCGGCCGTGGTGCCGCGGCACAGCACGCCGGAGGCGTCCGAGCCCGCGCAGCAGATCGTCAGGGCGCTGCCGCCGCCCTGCGGGACGGTCTCGGCGGGCACCGTCGAGAAGGCGGTCCCCAAGGCGGCGAAGCGGCAGAGCGCGAACTCGACGCTCACCACGTGCACGTACACCTCGACCGGGTCGGCGTTCCGCTGGCTGCGGGTGGAGGCGCGGCTGTACGCGCCCGCCTACACCGCGACCCCGGTCCGGGACGCCGAGAGCTACTACGACGCGCAGTGGACGCAGGCGCACGACGCGCCGCTCGTCCGGACGATCGCGCTGGAGCGCGAGGGCGGCGTCGGGGACGAGGCGTACCGCTGGTTCAAGGCCGACGAGGGGCAGCCGACCGTGGTCGGGCAGGTCACGGCCCGGGTCCGCAACGCGGTCTTCACGGTCAGCTACAGCGAGCAGGCGCCCGCGAAGGCCGAGCGGGCGGAGCGGCAGCGCGCGATCCTCGGCACCGCGACCGCCGCCGCGCGCGAAGTCCGCACCGCGCTAAATGATTTCTGACCTGATTCGGCCGATCATGGCATATTTTCTGTCAGCACCTTCTAAGGTGATTCGGTAAAGGGGAGGCGGTATGCCGATCATGCTCCCGCGCCAGGCACTCGATCGGCGTACTGGGAACGCCTGGGAGGAGGAGGCGACGTCGTGACCGTGCAATCGGTTGGAGTGTCCTGGGTGAGATAGTCCCAGGCAGGCGCACATGTACCCCCGACGGGCCGCGGAGTGGACCCCCGCTCCGCGGCCCTTGGCATGTCGCCGCCCGGACCAATCTCCGGCATTACCGAACTGCTTTCTAAAAAGCGTTTCGACGTCGAGATAAATGGCCGCCCGGGTAGAACGTGTTACGACTCCAGCAGACCCGAACGGATCCACACGTCACGGGCCCGCCCGTCCAGGAAGCCGACCTCGTCGAAGAACGCGGTGCACTTGCGGAACGACCACGCCATCGTCGCCCGCCGGTGCGGGCTGCGCGCCGCCACCCGCCGGGCGAGCTTCGGGTCGAGCCCCACCGCCGTGTAGCAGGACGGGTGGACCACCTGGGCGCAGAGCAGCCGCGTCGCCTGCGCCATGCTGTAGGCCGCCGCCCGCCGCTGGAGCGCCGGGGCGTCCGCGACGAGGCGCTTCAGCTCCTCGCGCGCGTACTTGATGTGCCGCGCCTCCTCGATCACGTGGATCCGGGTGACCTGCCGGATCATCGGCTGCACGCCCTCGTCCGGGAACGTCAGCCGCTGGAACGCGTCGGTGAACTCCTCCACGACGAGGGTGCCCGCGAACATCGGCATCGGGTCGTAGACGGCCCCGAGCAGCTTCGCGGAGTGGTACTCCAGCGCCCGCGGCCGGTGCGTGCGCAGCCCGCACGTCCGCACCATCCGGCCGAACATCTTCGAGTGCCGGCACTCGTCGGCGATCTCCGTCAGCGCGTACGCCACGTGGTCGCTGTCGTAGCGGTGCCGGTAGGCGTGCATCACCAGCGACTGCATGAGCAGCATCTCCGACCAGATGCCGAACGAGGCGATGCTGCACATCTCCCGCTTGGTCAGCTCGACCCGCTGCCGGTGCGTCAGCGCGTCCCACAGCGGCGTCTCGTAGATCGACACGAGCTGCGGCGGCATGTAGAACGCGTCCGGGTCCTGCGGCGCGTCCCAGTCGACGTCGGTGTCCGGGTCGAACGAGTGCTTGCGGGACGTCCGCAGCAGGCGCTCGGCGACCACCTCCCGATGTGTCAGCTCCAGCGTGTGGTCGCCGTCCTTGCACCTGATCTGCGCCGTCCACGTACGCGGACGGCCGTCGCTGAGCAGCACATCGGGGGGCATCGATCCTTCACCTCGGAGAGTCGGGGGCCGTGCCCGGCGGGGGGCGTCAGCCCTGGGGTGCGGGGATTCTGGCCAGGAGGCGGACGGCGGCGGGGGACACGCGGGAGAGCACGTGCAGGAGGTGGCCCTCGAAGTTGACCGGGACCACGGCCTTGTTCTTGACGATGGCGTCGACGACCCGCTCGGCGACCTTCTCCGGCGGGTAGTTGCGGAACTGGATGGCCTTCTGGCCGCGCTGCTTCAGCCTGTCCGGGGACCCGGTGCTCCCGTCGGCGAAAGTGCCGTGCTTGACCAGGTCGGTGCTGACGAAGCCGGGGCAGACGGCGGTGACGCCGATGCGGGAGCCGGCCAGTTCGGCGCGCAGGCACTCGCTCAGCATCAGGACGGCGGCCTTCGTCGTGCAGTAGGCGGGCATCACCCGCCACGGCGCGAACGCCGACGCGGAGGAGATGTTGACGATGTGGCCGCCGAGGTTCGGCTTGTCGGGCTTGTTGGGGAGGGCCTGGACGCGGTCGCGCATCTGCTTGCCGAACAGGCGGGAGCCGTGGATGACGCCCCACAGGTTCACGTCGACGACCCGGTGCCAGTCGTCCAGCTCGGTGTCGAGGAAGGAGCCGGCGACCGCGATCCCGGCGTTGTTGACGACGATGTCGGGGACGCGGTGCGCCTCCTTCACCTCGGCGGCGAACGCCTCCATCGCGGCGGCGTCGGACACGTCCACCCGGTAGGCGGTGCCGCCGGTGCCGACCGACTTGGCGCGGGCGACGGTGCGCTCGGCGGCGGCCAGGTCGATGTCGGCCGCGATGACGCTCGCCCCGCTCCCGGCCAGCGCGAGCGTGATGGCGCGGCCGATGCCGCTGCCGGCTCCGGTGACGACGGCGAGCGCTCCATCGAAATGCGCGAGTGGCATCCAGACCTCCGAGATGTACGGACCGAGTGATCGAGGATCGAGTGATCCAAACGTACTCAGCCCGCCGCCGCGTCGGCGATGACGGCGTCGACCTCGGCCTTGCGGGCGGCCTCCTCGGCGGCGAACCGCTCGGTGTCGAGCTTCTCGGCGATCTCCTCGTCCTGGTGCATGAGCGCGTCCAGGTCGGCCTTGGACATGTCGAGGACGCCCATGTCGTCGTAGGTCTGCTGGATCCGCTCGCTCCACAGCCCGATGTCCTTCACGCACGGGACGATCCGGCTGAACAGCAGGCTCTGGAACATCCGCATGTAGGGGGAGTTCTCGATCAGCTCGTCGACCTCCGCCGGCTCGATGCCGAAGTTGGTCCAGATCTCCCGGCCGCGGATGCGGTCGCGCATCAGGTAGCAGCCCTCGATGACGAAGTCCTCGCGCTCGCGGAGCTCGGCCGGGGACAGCTGCTTGTAGTAGTCGCGCAGCGCGAGGCGGCCGAACGCGACGTGCCGGGCCTCGTCCTGCATGACGTAGGCGAGGATCTGCTTCGGCAGCGGCTTGGTCGTGATGTCGCGGATGACGCCGAACGCGGCGAGCGCGAGGCCCTCGATGAGCACCTGCATGCCGAGGTAGGGCATGTCCCAGCGGGAGTCGGTGAGGGTCTCGTCCAGCAGGTCCTGCAGCTTGGTGTTGATCGGGTAGACCATCCCGACCTTGTCGTGCAGGAACCGGGTGAACAGCTCGACGTGCCGCGCCTCGTCCATCGTCTGGGTGGCGGAGTAGAACTTGGAGTCGAGGTCGGGCACCGACTCCACGATCCGCGCGGCGGTGACCATGGCGCCCTGCTCACCGTGCATGAACTGGGAGAACTGCCAGGACGTGGAGTGCTGCCGCAGTTCGCCGCGCTCCCGCTCCGACAGCTTGTCCCAGTACTTGGTCCCGTAGATGGCGAGGGACTGGTCGGGGACGCCGAGGACGTTGTGCGGGTCGACCTCCAGGTCCCAGTCGATGCGCTTGACGGAGTCCCACTGCTTGTCCTTGCCCTTCTGGTACAGGGCGAGGAGCCGGTCGCGGCCGTCGTCGTACTCCCAGGTGAACCTGGTGTCTCCGGCCATCGGCACGGTCCAGGAATCGGACGGGAGGGGGTCGGTGTAGAGGTCGTGGGTCGCCATGGGCACTCCTCCCCGAAGCGCGAACGTACGCTGTACGTCTCACGTACGATGTACGTACGGTGTCATGGGACACTTACCCCTGTCAACGACGCAGAGAGGAGCGATGGGTGACCTCCGACACCCCGCGCGCGGCCGACACTCCGCGTCCGGCGCTGACCCGGGACCGCATCGTGCAGGCCGCGGTCGCGCTGATCGAGCGGGAGAGCGCGGAGGCGCTGTCGATGCGCCGCGTCGCGGCCGAGCTGGACGTCGCCGTGATGTCGCTCTACAACCACGTCCCGAACAAGACCGCGCTGCTGGAGGGCGTCGCCGACCGGGTCGTCGCGGGCCTGGAGCTGGGCGACGACCCCGCCCAGTCGTGGCAGGAGGGCGCGCGGGCCCTCGTCCGGGCCTTCCGCAAGGTCGCGCACGACTACCCGCGCAGCATGACGATCGTCCTCACCCACAAGGTCGACACGGCGGCGGGCCTGCGGCCGATGGAGCGGGCCCTCGCGCTCGCGGACGCGGCCGGGTTCGACGCCGCGACCGCCGTCCGCATCATGCGGGCGCTGCT
The DNA here is from genome assembly GCF_040643275.1 of Spirillospora sp. NPDC047418. Classification (NCBI taxonomy): domain Bacteria; kingdom Bacillati; phylum Actinomycetota; class Actinomycetes; order Streptosporangiales; family Thermomonosporaceae; genus Spirillospora; species Spirillospora sp. NPDC047418. Next base: position 39,404 of record NZ_JBEYTW010000031.1, on the reverse strand, counting down.
CGCCTACGCGATCGGCGCGCAGATGCGCGAGGCCGGCATGGAGAAGATGCTCGGGCACCTGGAGGAGACCGGCGTCGAGTCGTGGAACCACCTCGACCCGGACGAGTTCCGGCACGTCATCGCCTACGGCCCCGAGCTGGCCGCGCACGACCCCGACAGCGACTTCGAGTTCGGCCTCGACCTGCTCATCGCGGCGCTGGAGGCGCTTCCGCGCGGACCGGCGGCGGAACCGGGGTCAGGTAGGGGCTGAGGCCCCGCCGGCAGAAGTCGGTCATGTGCCGGGCCGCGTCCTCCGCCGACACGTCGGGACGGCTGGTCAGCCACAGCGCCATCCGCTCGCTCGCCCCCATGATGATCTGCGTGTACGCCTCGATCGCGTCGGCGGGCGCGGACGGCGCGAACGTCGTGAGCACCCCGGCGATCAGCGTGCTCTGCTGCCGCCGGGTCGCCTCGACGGCCTCGGCGGTCTCCGGGGACGCGGCCGTCGGCTCGCGCAGCAGCATCGAGAACGAGTTGCCGTGGGCGTCGATGAAGGAGAAGTAGGCGACCATGCCGCGCCACAGGATGTCCTCGGGGTCGGTGGCGCCCGCCATGGCCTTCTGCGTCACGTCGAGCAACTCCGCCTTGGACCGGCTCACGCAGGCCACGAGCAGGCCGTCCTTGGAGCCGAAGTACTCGTAGAGCATCGGCTTGGAGACCCCGCAGCGCTCGGCGATCTCGTCCATCGAGGTGGCCTGGTAGCCGCGCTCGCCGAACACCTCCTCCGCCACGTCCAGCATCTGCTGCTCGCGCGCCGCCCGGGACATCCGCTTGCGGCGGGGAGCGGGCGGTGTGGCGGCACTCACAGGGGAAACCTCTCTGTTGGACCTACCGTCAGTAACCTACTCCAGGTAACTTACTCGAAGTAGGTTACGCGAGAGGATGGGTTATGAGCGAGCGTGCCCCGGCGATCGTCATCATCGGTTCCGGCTTCGCCGGCCTCGGCATGGCGATCCGGCTCAAGCAGAACGGCTTCCACGACTTCGTCGTGCTGGAGAAGAGCGACGCGCTCGGCGGGACGTGGCACGACAACACCTATCCCGGGTGCGCCTGCGACGTCCCCTCGCACATGTACTCCTTCTCGTTCGAGCTGAACCCCGGCTGGTCGCGGATGTTCGCGCCGCAGCCGGAGATCCGCGCCTACATGGAGCGGACGGCCGACAAGTACCGGGTCCGCGAGCACATCCGGTTCGGCGCGCACGTCGAGTCCATGGAGTACGACGACGACGCCAGGCGCTGGGACGTGGCGCTCGCGGACGGGACGGTCCTCACCCCGAAGGCCATCGTGTCCGGCATCGGCGCCCTGCACGTCCCGTCCTTCCCCGACCTGCCGGGCATGGAGCGGTTCCAGGGCACCGCGTTCCACTCCGCCGAGTGGGACCACTCCTACGACCTCGCCGGCAAGCGCGTCGCCGTCATCGGGACGGGCGCGTCCGCGATCCAGTTCGTCCCGCAGGTCGCGAAGCGGGCCGCCGACCTCGTCGTCTTCCAGCGGACGCCGCCGTGGATCCAGCCGAAGCCCGACGTGTCGATCCCCGCCCCGGTGCGCGCGGCGTTCAAGCGGCTGCCGGGCGCCGCCCGCTCCTTCCGCAACGGCATCTACTGGGCGCTGGAGGCCCGCGCCGTCGGCTTCACCATCGACCCGCGGCTGTCGACCCCGCAGGAGAAGATCGCCCGCCGGCACATCGGCAAGCAGATCGCCGACCCGGAGCTGCGCGCGAAGGTGACGCCGGACTACACGATCGGCTGCAAGCGGATCCTGCTGTCCAACGACTACTATCCGGCGCTCACTCGCCCGAACGTGCACCTGGAGACGTCCGCGGTCGCCGAGGTCCGGGAGAACTCGATCGTCACGGCCGACGGGCGCGAGTACGAGGTCGACTGCATCGTCTACGGCACCGGCTTCAAGGTGACCGACGCCCTCAACGAGCTGCGCGTGACCGGCCGCGGCGGCACCAAGCTCCAGGAGATCTGGGCGGACGGCATCGAGGCGCACCACGGCACCACCGTCCCCGGCATGCCGAACTTCTTCATGCTGCTCGGCCCGAACACCGGTCTCGGCCACAACTCCGTCGTCTTCATGATCGAGGTGCAGATCCGGCACGTGCTGAGCTGCCTGCGCCTCCTCCAGGACGCGGGCGCCGACGCGATCGAGCCGAAGCCGGCGGCGGCCCGCCGCTTCAACGACCGCATGCAGAAGCGGCTGCGCCGCGCCGTCTGGAACGAGGGCGGCTGCAGCAGCTGGTACCTGGACGAACAGGGCGTCAACCGCACCCTGTGGCCGGGGCACACCTTCGAGTTCTGGGCCGGCTCCCGTAAGGCCGACCCCGACGAGTACCTCATCACACACTGAGCGAAAGACCGTCCGGGGCGCCGCGCGGCGTCCCGGACGCGTCGCTCGGCGGCGGCCACTTCTCGGGTGCGGCTACTTCTCAGGCGCGAACATGGGCCGGAAGCCCGCGACGAGCTGCCGGATCACGGGCCGCTGCTCGGCCGGGCCGCGGCCGCGCAGGTCGTGGATCGGGTCGAGGCCGTCGTAGTAGGGGGCCAGCGCCAGGAACGGCAGCATCGTCATCAGCCAGGTGGCGAGGACGGCGAGGTCGGCGTCCTCGCGGATGGCGCCCTGCGCCTTCCGCAGCTCCAGCGTCGGGTGGATGACCTGCAGGTAGTGCTGGTTCGCGGTGTCGCGCACCACCGACCGGACGCTGTTGTCGAGCTCGAAGTTCGTCGCCGCGGTGACGCCGCGCTCCAGCGGGTGGTCGGCCATGTACTCGGTCCAGTCGCACAGGACGTCGAACAGCCACTCGTCGAAGGACTGGTCGAAGGAGATGCGCTCGATGCGCCGCTCCATCTCCTCGCGGACGCGGCGGGACGCCTCGTCGCACACGAACGCGAAGAACTCCAGCTTGTCGCTGAAGTACTGGAACAGGGAGCCCTTGGCGATCCCGGCCTCGCGCGCGATCGTGTTCAGGCTGCCCGTCGAGTACCCGTGCTCCCCGAACTCGCGCATCGCCACCTCGAGCACCCGTTCGCGCTTGGCGACGTTGAGGCGGAACCAGGTCGACGTCGGCATGGACTCCTTCGACTTCCCGTCAGGAACCGGTAACCAGAAGGTCAGGATAACGGGCCATGCCGCCCCGTGTGACCCGAACCCCACCGACCCCGGACGGAAGGTCGCGTCCCCGCCGGGATCAGGGCTTTCTGCGCCCGAGGTGGCGGCGCCGGTACAGGCTCGCGGCGCGCAGGGTCGCGTCGAGGGAGAACCGGGTGTCGGCGTCGTCGAGGCTGTCGCCGAGGTACCCCTCCAGCTGGCGGAGCCGGTACCGGACGGTCTGCGGGTGGATCTTGAGCCGCTCGCCGATGTCGACGGCGGTCGCGCGGGTGGTGACGGACTCGGCGAGGGTCTCCACGAGGCGCTTGCGCTGGCCGTCGGAGACGTCCCGCAGCGGCTCCAGGTGTCGCCGGGTGAGTTCCTCGACCAGCGGCGGGTCCGACAGCAACCACATGGTCATCAGGTGGTTCTGGCAGGGGATGAGCGACCCGTCCGGGATGACGCCCTCCGCGGCGAGGCCGAGGACGCTGCGCGCCCAGCGCAGCGAGTGGGTGGCCCGTTCCAGCGGCAGGGTGAGCCCCAGCACGCAGCTGGCGTCCGACAGGGCGGCGCGCAGCATGGTCCGCCGGTCCGCGGTGAGCGGCCCCGGGACGAGCAGGCACGGCTCCGCCGAGTCGAAGTCGGCGAGGACGTCGGCGTCCAGCGCCGAGCGCGTGCACGGCGCGTCGGCCGCGATGGCGACGAGGGTGGCCTCGGCGGGCAGCGGCCACCAGCCGGCGGACTTGGCGAGGTCCTCGATCGCCTCGGGGACGACGGCGGGCCGCTGCAGGATCAGGTGCAGCAGCCGGCGCCGCTCCTCGCGCCGCCGCACGTCCGCGTGCCCGGTGGCCTGCTGGTAGCCGAGCCGCGCCTGGGCGACGGCCTCCTCCAGGTAGACGAGCATGGCGTCGACGGCGCTGGCCACGACGGAGGTGGGGACCCGCTCGCGCTCGGCGAGGACGGCCGTGCGGCGCCAGGCGACGTGGAAGGCGATCCGGGCCGCGGCCTGGAGGTGGTCGAGGCTGCGTCCCTCCAGGGCCTCGAAGCGGCCGAGGGTCCGGCACGTCTCGTCGCGCTGGTTGGTGCACGCGGCCGGGTCGGCGACCCAGTCCAGGAAGGTCGGCAGCAGGATGTCGGTGCAGAGGTGGAGGGTCTGGTCGTAGGTCGGATCCGGCCGGTCGTATTCGGGGATGTTGCGCTTGATCTCGCTGACGACTTCGTCGGTGACGCCGCCCAGTTCCGCGCGCAGCAAGTCGAGGAAATCCTGGAAGCGGATCTGACTCGTTTCGTGTCCGGACAATTCCAAAGCCTGCACCATGGGTAACCAAACCTCCGCATCAGGCCGGCCGGACGCCGGGCCGCCGCCCGGCGGGGACGGTGGCACCGGATGGCGTTGCGCCGAGCGGGAAGCAACATCCGGGGCGGGATCGAGGACACCGCGAACATAAAGTCGCCAGTCCCGGCTGGCAAGGGCTTCCCGTTCGATCGGACGAGAGACGGCGCGGTTTTGCGCGCGATGTGACAAGAACGACGTTCGGTTGCTGGACGGGTGACAAACCCCGCGCCCGCCGGGCCTCGGCGCCGCCGGGCCGCCCCCGGCGTCCCCCCGCCATCCTACCCGTCGGTAATCACCGGCGACGGATCCGGCGAGATCGAACACTAAGCCGGTGACAAATTCGGGCCGCCATTTACCGGATTGTGCCAATAAGTTCGTGCAGGCTATTGAACGCCGCGTCTATTGCGCCGTAGCGTCCTCGCAACCTCCTTATTTTTGCGAGCGTGGTGTCGTTGGGAATTGAAGTCGTCGTCGAGGGGCTGACGAAGGTATTCGGCCGGCAGACGATCTGGCAGGACGTCACCCTCACCCTCCCCCCGGGTGAGGTGAGCGTCCTGCTCGGGCCGTCCGGGACCGGCAAGACGGTGTTCCTCAAGTCGCTGGTCGGTCTCCTGAAGCCCGAGGAGGGCCGGGTCATGATCGACGGCATCGACATGGTCAACGACCGCGACCGCGAGGTCTTCGAGGCCCGCAAGCGCTTCGGGCTGATGTTCCAGGACGGCGCCCTGTTCGGCTCCCTCCCCCTCTTCGACAACATCGCGTTCCCGCTGCGCGAGCACACCAAGAAGAAGGAGTCGGAGATCCGGCGGATCGTGCTGGAGCGGATGGAGATGGTCGGCCTCGGCGGCGAGGAGCGCAAGCTGCCCGGCCAGATCTCCGGCGGCATGCGCAAGCGCGCCGGCCTCGCCCGCGCGCTCGTCCTCGACCCGGAGATCATCCTGTGCGACGAGCCGGACTCCGGCCTGGACCCGGTCCGCACCGCGCACATCTCCCAGCTGCTCATCGACGTCAACGCGCGGATCGACGCGACGATGCTGATCGTCACGCACAACATCGACATCGCCGCGACCGTCCCCGACAACATCGGCATGCTGTACCGCCGCGACCTCGTCGCGTTCGGCCCCCGCGAGGCGCTGCTCACCAGCGAGGAGCCGGCCGTCCTGCAGTTCCTGCACGGCGACACCCACGGCCCCATCGGGATGTCGGAGGAGAAGGACGCCGCGCTGCTGGCCGCCGAGGCCGCCGCCCCGGCGCGCACGCACCGCACCCTGGAGATCCCGCCGCAGCTGCGCCCGACCCCCGGCACCCCGCCCCGGCAGGGCGAGCGCCGGCACGCGATGGCGGTCGACGCGATGATGCCGCGCCTGTCCTACCAGGCCCAGCAGGCGATCTACGCCAACCGCAGGCACATGCAGGAGGGCAGCGCCGATGCGAACTGACCGGTCGCCGACCGGTGACCCGACCGCACGGCGCGGCGACGCGCGCGTGCCCGTCCCAGCAGAAGGAGACGCGCGTGGCCGCACCTGACGCCGCCGTCCCCGGCGCCGGCGCGCTGCGCCAGACCGGGCGGCTGTTCGCGCTCGCCGCGACCGTGCTGGCGCTGTCGTTCCGACGGCCGTTCCAGCTCCGCGAGCTGGTCCAGCAGTTCTGGTTCATCGCGTCGGTGTCGATCCTGCCGACCGCGCTGGTGTCGATCCCGTTCGGCGCGGTCATCTCGCTGCAGGTCGGGTCGCTGGCCAAGCAGCTCGGCGCGCAGTCGCTCACCGGCGGCGCGAGCGTCCTGGCGGTGGTGCAGCAGGCGAGCCCGCTGATCGTGGCGCTGCTGATCTCCGGCGCGGCCGGGTCGGCGATCTGCGCCGACCTCGGCTCCCGGACGATCCGCGAGGAGATGGACGCGATGGAGGTGATGGGCGTCTCGCCCATCCAGCGCCTCGTCGTCCCCCGGGTGCTCGCCTGCATGGCGGTCGCGGTGCTGCTGAACGGCCTGGTCTCGGTCGTCGGCGTCGCCGGCGGCTACTTCTTCAACGTGCTGCTGCAGGACGGGACGCCCGGCGCCTACCTCGCCTCGTTCTCCGCGCTCGCGCAGCTGCCCGACCTCTACATCGGCGAGCTCAAGGCGCTGCTCTTCGGGTTCATCGCCGGGGTCGTGGCCGCCTACCGCGGCCTGAACCCGAGCCCCGGCCCGAAGGGCGTCGGGGACGCGGTCAACCAGTCGGTGGTCATCACGTTCCTGATGCTGTTCTTCGTCAACCTCGTGCTGACGGCCATCTACCTGCAGGTCGTCCCCCCGAAGGGAGCGTGACATGGCGGTCCCCGGGGCTCGCCGCCTCCGGCCGGTGAAGCTCGTCTCGTGGCTGGACCAGCCCGGCGACCAGCTCGGCTTCTACGTCCGGGCGCTGCTGTGGACGCCGCGCGCGCTGCGCCGCTACCTGCGCGAGTCGCTGCGGCTGCTCGGCGAGGTCGCGTTCGGCAGCGGCGCGCTCGCCGTCATCGGCGGCACCGTCGGCGTCATGATCGGCATGACGGTCTTCACCGGCGTCGTCGTCGGCCTGTCCGGTTACGCCGCGCTCGACCAGATCGGGTCGGCGGCGTTCACCGGGTTCGTGTCGGCCTACTTCAACACCCGAGAGATCGCGCCGCTGGTGGCCGGGCTCGCGCTGTCGGCCACGGTCGGCGCCGGGTTCACCGCGCAGCTCGGCGCGATGCGGATCAACGAGGAGATCGACGCGCTGGAGGGCATGGGCATCCAGTCGGTGCCCTACCTCGTCACGACCCGGATCATCGCGGGCACGGTCGCGATCATCCCGCTGTACGGCATCGGGCTGCTCAGCTCGTATCTGGCGTCCAGACAGGTGACGATCTGGATCAACGGCCAGTCGGCCGGCACCTACGACCACTACTTCAACATCTTCCTCGCCCCCGAGGACGTGGTGCTGTCGTTCATCAAGGTGCTGATCTTCAGCGTGATGGTGGTGCTGGCGCACTGCTACTACGGCTACCGCGCGGTCGGCGGCCCCGCCGGCGTGGGCATCGCCGTCGGCCGCGCGGTCCGCACCGCGATCGTGCTGATCAGCGTGACGGACTTCTTCGCCAGCCTCGCCATCTGGGGGGCCACGACGACGGTGAAGGTGACGGGCTGACATGGCGAGACGGACGACCCGGCACGTGGTCGGGCAGCGCCTCACCGGGGTGGTGTTCCTGCTGGTCCCGGCGCTGCTGATCTGGCTGTCGATCGCGATCTACGACAAGCAGTTCACCGACGCGACGATGGTGACGCTGCAGACCTCGACGGCGGGGCACGAGATGCACCCGATGGCGGACGTGAAGGTCCGCGGCGTCGTGGTCGGCGAGGTCCGCTCCATCAAGGCGGACGGGTCCGGCGCGAAGCTGGAGCTGGCGCTGAAACCGGGGATGACCGACCGGATCCCGTCCGACGTCCAGGCGCGGCTGCTGCCGACGACGGTGTTCGGCGCCCGGTTCGTGTCGCTCGTCCCGCCGCAGGGGACGGCGGCCGCGCCGATCGCCGACGGCGCGGTGATCTCCGAGGACCGCAGCCAGAACGCGGTGGAGCTGTCGGAGGTCCTGAACCACACCATGGACCTGCTGGACACCCTGCAGCCCGCGAAGCTGTCGGCGACGCTGAACGCCATGTCGCGGGCGCTGGAGGGCCGCGGCGACCAGATCGGCGCGAACCTGGAGCAGCTCGACGCGTACCTGACCAAGCTGAACCCGGAGGTGCCGGCGCTCACCCGGAACCTGGAGGAGCTGGCGAAGTTCTCCCAGAACGCGGCCGACGCCGCGCCGGACCTGCTGCAGGCGCTCACCGACTTCACCGTCACCAGCCGGACGTTCGTCGAGCAGCGCATCGCGCTCGCGAGCCTCTACAACGCGGTGTCGGGGACGTCCGCCGACTTCCAGGACTTCCTGGACGCCAACTCCGGCATCATCATCGCGCTGGCGACCGAGAGCCGGGGGAGCCTGGACGTGATGCGCCGCTACGCACCGGCGGCGCCCTGCACGTTCCGGATGCTCGCCGACTTCATCCCGACGATGAACAAGGTCCTCGGGAAGGGCACCGACGAGCACGGCGTCCACGGCATCGTCGTGCCGCTCAAGAGCAAGGGCCGCTACGTCCCGGGCAAGGACGCGCCCCGCTACGACGGCGGTGACGGGCCGCACTGCCCGAGCGTCCCGTACCTGGCGACCGGGAACGGCGTGCGGGTGCTGCCCGCCGGCGGCGTCCCGGGCACGGGCGGCGCGGCCGGCAGCGGGCTCGGCCCGGCGAACTCGGCGTCGGAGAACGACCTGGTCAACGAGCTGGCGGGACCGTCGCTCGACGAGGTGCCCGAGCAGTTGCCGGACTGGTCCAGCGTGCTGGTCGGGCCGATCTACCGGGGCACGGAGGTGACGGTCAAGTGAGGCTCACCGGCCAGGGGATCAAGGGCATGGGCTTCCCGCTCGTCAGCTCGCTGATCTTCATCGTGGTGACGGTGCTGGCGACGGCGCTGCTGGCGTCCAGCATCACCGGCGCCACCAGCGGCGACCGCATCACCTACTACGCCAAGTTCACCGACGTCGCCGGGCTGCACCCGGGGCACGGGGTGCGGATCGCGGGCGTCGAGGTCGGCCAGGTCGACGAGATCAAGGTCAGCGACCACCGGCTCGCCCGGGTGAAGTTCTCCGTCGACCGGGACCGGCAGATCCCCGCGTCGGCGACCGCCGCCGTCAAGTACCTGAACCTGGTCGGCGGACGCTACGTCGAGCTCGCCCAGGGCACCGGCTCGCCCGGCCAGATGCTGAAGCCCGGCGGGACGATCCCCGTCGACCACACCAACGGCACGCTCAACCTCACCCAGCTGTTCCAAGGCTTCCAGCCGCTGATGCAGGCGCTGTCGCCGGGGGAGGCCAACAAGCTGTCGGAGTCGATCGTCAAGGTGCTCCAGGGCGAGGGCGGCACCGTCGAGAGCCTGCTGCGCACCGTCGGGCAGCTGACGAACACGCTCGCCGCCAAGGACAAGGTGATCGGCCAGGTCATCACGAACCTGGACAGCATCGTCCAGACGATCAACGGGCGGGACGAGCAGCTCGTCGACCTGATCAGCACGCTGCGCCGGTTCACCTCCGGCCTCGCGACCGACCGCAAGCCGATCGGTGAGGCGCTCGGGTCGATCGCCGACCTGACCACCGCGACCGCCGGCCTGCTCCAGGTCACCCGCGACCCGCTGAAGGACGACATCGTCCAGCTCGGCCGGCTCAGCGACAACCTCAACCGCGACGAGCCGCTGCTGGAGCGCTTCCTGCAGCGGTCGCCGCAGAAGATGGCGACGCTGGGCCGCCTCGCCTCCTACGGCTCGTGGGTCAACTTCTACCAGTGCGAGGTGACGTTGATCGGCGTCAGCTACGCCGGCTCGGACCTGTCGAAACAGCCGCCGCCGACCGGCATCCCGATCGATGACAAGGACGGGAGGTGCCGCGGATGACACCCCCGACGCCGCCCACACCGCCGACTCCGCCCACGCCGCCGACTCCGCCGCCGGGCGGACCGACCCCGACCGGACCGCCCGGCGGCGGCCCCACCCCGGGCCGGCCCGGAGCGCCGCTGCCGCGCGCGCTGCCGCGCCCGGCGAAGGGCCGGCCGCGGCTCAAGCCGCTGCGCGAGCGCAACCCGATCGGCATCGCCGCCGTCGGCATCGTGCTCCTGCTCGTCCTCGGCATGCTCGCCTACCGCGCCGACGAGCTGCCCGTCATCGGCGGCGGGACGACCTACAGCGCGTACTTCTCCGAGGCCGCCGGGCTGAAGGACGGCCAGGAGGTCCGCGTCGCCGGCGTGAAGGTCGGCAAGGTCACCGCCGTCGAGCTCAAGGGCGACAAGGTCGAGGTGACGTTCCGGGTCAAGGACACCTGGGTCGGCAACTCCACCCGCGCCATGATCATGATCAAGACGCTGCTGGGGTCGAAGTACCTCCAGCTCGACCCGCTCGGCTACCGCAAGCAGGACCCGGACAAGCCGATCCCGCTCGACCGGACCATCGCCCCCTACGACGTCACGACCGCCTTCCAGGACCTCGGCCGGACGTTCCAGGACCTCGACACCGCCAAGCTCGCGCAGAGCCTGGAGACGATCTCCACGACGTTCGAGGACACCCCGGCGAGCGTCAAGGTCGCGCTGCACGGCCTGTCGGCGCTGTCGAACACGATCGCGTCGCGGGACGCCGAGCTGTCCCGGCTGCTCGCCGGGACCAAGCAGCTGTCCGGCACGATCGCCGCGCAGAACGGCCAGTTCGAGACGCTGTTCAAGGACGGCAACCTGCTGCTCGGCGAGCTGCGCCGGCGGCGCGACTCCATCCACGCGCTGCTCGTCGGCACCACCCGGCTCTCGAACGAGCTGGTCGGCCTCGTCAACGACAACCGCCGCACGCTCGGCCCGACGCTCGAGTCACTGGGGCGGGTCACCGACATCCTGCAGCGCAACCAGAAGAGCCTGGAGCGCGTGCTGGAGACCGCCGTCCCCTACATCCGGGTCCTCGGCAACGCGACCGGCAACGGCCGCTGGGTGGACGGCTACCTGTGCGGCACCGTCCCCAGGGAGTACCTGGAGAACGGCCGCTGGCAGCCGTCCGGGAAAGCCTGCGAACCGCCGCACCTGACGGGAGGACGGTGACATGGCGTCCCCCACGACGCGCACGGTGAAGCTGCCGAAGCTCGGCTCGCCGATCCGCGACCACCGGACGCGGGTCGTGCAGGCGCTGATCGCGGTGTTCGTGCTGCTGATCGCGATCGCGCTGGTCCCGCTGCTGAGCGGCGGGCCCACGCACAAGATCACCGCGTACTTCACCACCGCGATCGGCGTCTACCCGGGCTCCGACGTCCGCGTCCTCGGCGTGAAGGTCGGGTCGATCGACTCGATCGAACCGCTCGGCGACAAGGTCAAGGTCGAGATGCGCGTGGACGACGACGTCGACGTCCCCGCCGCCGCCCGCGCCATCGTCATCGCGCCGAACCTGGTGTCGGACCGGTACGTCCAGCTCGACCCCGCCTACAGCGGCGGCGCGAAGATGGCCGACGGCGCGTCGATCGACACGCAGCACACCGCGACGCCGCTGGAGCTCGACCAGCTCTACGACGCCGTCCGGAAGATCTCCGGCGACCTCGGCCCGCAGGGGCTGAACGCGCAGGGCGCGCTGTCGGACGTCATCCACGTCGGCGCCGCCAACCTCGGCGGCAACGGCAAGGCGCTCAACAACATGATCGCCGACCTCGGCAAGGCGTCCCAGACGCTCGACGACAACAGCGGCGACCTGTACGCCACGGTCAGCAACCTCAACAAGTTCAGCGAGATGCTCCGCGCCAACGACGGGCAGATCCGGCTGGCGGAGAACCAGCTCGCCGAGGTGAGCCGGTTCCTCGCCGCCGACCGCGACGAGCTCGGCGCGGCGCTGCGGAGCCTCGCGCGGGCGCTCGCCGAGGTGAAGGGGTTCATCCAGGACAACCGGGCGGCGCTGAAGAAGAACGTCGGCAAGCTCGCCGACGTCACGCAGATCCTCGTCGACCAGCGGGCGTCCCTGTCGGAGCTCCTCGACACCGCGCCGCTGGTGACGCAGAACGCGCTGAACGCCTACGACCCGAAGACCCGCACGCTGATGGCGCGCGGCAACCTCCTGGAGATCACCAAGGCGTTCGGCAGCCTCGACCAGCCGGGCGTCGACCCGCCCGCCGCGAACCTGCAGCCGGTGTGCGCGGCGGCGGCGTCCGCGACGCGGATGCTCCGCGAGCAGTGCGACCGCCTCAGCAAGGGCGGCCTGGTCGCCGCCTCGCCGGCGCGGGAGACCGGTGCCCCGGCGCTGCCGCTGCCGCCCGCCGGAAAGATCTACACCGGCACGGCCGGGAAGGGAGACCGCTGATGCGGGTGCCCAAGCTCGTCGCGGCCCTCACCGCCGGCGCCGTGCTGGCGGCGGGCTGCTCGACTCAGATCGAGGACATCCCGCTGCCCGGCGGCGCCGACCTCGGCGACCACCCCTACACGGTCAAGGTGCAGTTCGAGGACGTGCTGAACCTCGTCCCGCAGGCCGCCGTCCGGGTCAACGACGTCCCGGTCGGCCGGGTGAAGAAGGTGTCGCTGCCGAAGGGGGCGTGGCAGGCGGAGGTGACGCTCATCGTCAACGGCGACGTGCACCTGCCCGCGAACGCGACCGCGAACCTGGAGCAGTCGAGCCTGCTGGGGGAGAAGTACATCAAGCTCGCCGCCCCCGCGACGGCCCCGTCCCCGCAGCGGCTCACCGACGGCGCCGTGATCCCGGTGTCCCGGACGACGAAGAACGCCGACGTCGAAGAGGTCTTCGGCGCCCTGTCGCTGCTGCTGTCGGGCGGCGGGCTCCCGCAGATCCGGACGATCAACACGGAGCTGAACAAGGCGCTCAACGGGCGGGAGGACAAGGTCCGGTCGGCGCTGGAGAACCTGAACAAGCTGACGTCGACGCTCGACCGCAACCGGCAGTCGATCGTGGACGCGCTCGACGGCCTCAACCGGCTGTCGTCCACGGTCGCGTCCCGCAACGGGCAGGTCGAGACCGTCCTGGGCGACCTGTCGCCCGGCCTGAAGGTGCTGGACGAGCAGCGCGGCCAGCTCGTCGAGATGCTGCGCAGGCTGGACAAGCTGTCCGACGTCGCCGTCAAGACGATCAACGCCAGCAAGGACGACACGGCCGCGGACCTGCGGTCGCTGTCGGTCATCCTGCGCAAGCTCGCCGACTCCGGCCGCGACCTGCCGAAGTCGCTGGAGATCCTGCTGACGTACCCGTTCACGGACGAGGTGCTGAAGGCGGTCAAGGGCGACTACCTCAACGGCTACATCACCGTCATCGCCGCCAAGGGCTTCGACTGCGTCATCCCACCGGTGGAAGAGGTCGACCTCTTCAAGCGCGGCGAGGAGGACAGCGGCCTGCGGAAGACCGCGAAGCAGGACGACGACCCGGCGGATGCGAAGACCGGCCCGCTCGCCGGGACATCCGACTATCACGGCCCGTTGCCGAAGCCGTGCCCGGACACGGCGGCCCGCGCCGGCACCCAGGCCGCAGTGCCCGGTGCGGAGGCCCCGGACGCGGGGACGCCCACGCCGCAGGCACCCCAACCGGTCGCGCCGAGCCGGGCGCCCCGGAACGAGAGCCCGAGCAGCGAGCCGGCCCTCCCGCTGCCGACACTGGGGGAGGACTGACATGCTGACCGCGGTCACCCGCATCAAGATCGTCATCTTCGCCGTCATCGCGGTGGTGGTCCTCGCCTACATCGGAACCAACTACGCCGACCTTGGCCGCTATGTCGGGCTGCGCGGGTACTACACCGTCCGGCTCGACCTGCCGAGCACCGGCGGCCTCTTCGAGGGGTCGGCGGTGTCGTACCGGGGCGTGAGCATCGGCAAGGTCGGCAAGCTCGACCTCACCCGTGACGGCGTCGTCGCCGAACTCTGGATCGACAACTCGTCGCCGGACATCCCAAAGGATCTGCAGGCGGTGGTCGCGAACCGCTCCGCCGTCGGAGAGCAGTACGTCGACCTCCGACCGCGCGCCGACTCAGGGCCGTACCTGGCGCAGGGCAGCACGATCCCGCGGAGCGTGACCACCACGCCGACGCCGGTGAACGAGACGCTCAAGAGCGTCAACGACCTCGCCGCCTCGCTGCCGCTGAACGACACGAAGATCCTCATCGACGAGATGGGGCTGGCATTCTCCGGGCAGGGACCGCACCTGCAGCAGCTCCTCGACACCAGCGCCCGGTTCGTGTCGGCGTCCGACGCGGCGTTCCCCGACTCGCGCGCGCTGATCCACAACGGGGAGGCGGTGCTGCGGACGCAGAACGAGATGTCGACGGCGTTCAAGTCGTTCGCGTCCAACTCGAGCCTGCTGGCGCGGCAGCTCCGCGACTCCGACACCGACCTGCGCGAGGTCATCCAGTCCGGGCCCGGGGCGGCGAGCGAGCTGTCCGGTCTGCTCGACGACCTGGACCCGAGCCTCAGCGTCCTGCTGGCGAACCTCCTCACCACCGCCCGCGTGGCCGAGCCTCGCCAGGGCGCCATCGAGGAGATGCTGGCGAACCTCCCGATGATCGCGAGCATCGGCCCGAGCATCGTGGACGGCGACAAGCTCCGGATGGGCCTGGCCACCACGTTCTTCAACCCGCAGCCCTGCACCCGCGGCTACGGCAAGACCCGGTACCGCGACGGCCTCGACCTGAGGCCCGCACCGCCGTTCAACACCGACGCGCACTGCGCGGAGGACCCGCGCACCGGCATCAACGTGCGCGGCACCGCGAACGCGCCCCGCAAGGGCGTCCCGGCGGCGGTCAAGCCGGGCGCGTCGAGCGGCTCACGGCCGACCGACCTGCTCGCATCGCTCGGGCTGTCCGCAGGAGCGCGCCCGCCGTCGTCCGGCGACCTCGCCACCCTCCTTGGCCTTGGAGGCACGCGGTGACGGGCGTGGTGGCGGGCGTGGCGGCCGTGCTGCGCCGGCCGGCCTGGGCGATCCGGTGGATACGCCCGGCCGGTTACGTCCTCACGGCCGCCGCCACGGTCTTCCTGTGCCTGTCGCTGTGGTCGCTGTTCCAGTCGCAGCGGGGCGCCGACCACGATCTCGCCGCCGCGCGGGACGAGGTGGCCACGACCGCCGTCCGCGACCTTGCGCTGGTCAACAGCATCGACCCGAAGGTGGCCGAACTCGACCTGCAGCACTGGCAGGACGTCGCCACCGGTCCGTTCGCCGAGGCGCTGAAACGCGACATGCCCGAAGCGCAGGCGAGGTTCGCGAAGCAGAAGAGCTCCTCGCAGGGGCGGGTCACGGCACTCGCCGTCACCGACCTCGACAGGTCGGGGGGCAGCGCCACTCTCATCGCCTCCGTGCGGGTCTTCACCGAACCGGCCGGCGACGCGGTCCAGGGCACCGAGCAGCGCAAGCGCTACGAGGTCGGGATGCAGCGGGTCGGCGGCATCTGGAAGATCAGCTCGCTGAAACCGCTGGCACCCGGAGGGAGCGGGTCGTGAGCATCACCGAGGAGAGCCCCCCACGCCGTCCCGTCCCGCGGAAGAAGAAAAAGACCGCCCGGCGCTCGCTTGTCTCCCGACTCGAGCGGGCCGCCGGGCTGGGGTGGCCGGTGGCCCTCGCCCTGGCGCTGTGCCTGTCCGCCTTCGCCGTCGACGGCTGGGCCGACAGGCGAAGCGAGAGGTCACCGGCCGCCAACCGGGCGCTCGTGGACAAGACCCGCACGGAGAAGATCATTGCGGACGTCTCAACGAAGGTCGCGCGGATCTTCACCTACAGCTATGCCGACCCCGCGGCCACCGAACGGGCCGCGAACGCCGTCCTCACCGGCCGCGCCGTTCGTGACTACCGCGAACTCTTCGGCCTCGTCAAGCAGAACGCTCCGGTCATGAAACTCGCCCTCACGACGAAGGTGGCGAAGGCCGGACTGATCAAGCTCAACCGTGACGGGACGGCGGTCCTGCTGGTCCTGCTGGACCAGACCACCACCCGGGCGGGGAAGCCGACCGGTGCGCCGGTCGCGGCCCAGCTCATAGTCACGGCACGCGACGACCACGGCTGGCGCATCAGCGACCTCCGGGCCGCCTGAAAGGAAAGGGTGGATTTCAGGTGACCAAGACCAGGACCAAGACCGCCGAATCGGTGGCGGAGGAGCCCGAGGTCCGGGCGGACGAGCCCGAGGCCCCGGCCGACGAGCAGCCCGAACCGGAGCCGTCCCCGAAGGAGACCGGCAAGGCGGAAACGCCTGCCGAGGCCCCGGAATCCGAGTCCTCTGAGAAGAAGCCCGAGGACGCGCCGGAGTCGGAGTCGTCCGCGGAGAAGACGGACGAGAAGCCCCGGCGCCGCCTGTCCAAGGACCCGCTGATCCGGATCGCGTCACTCGTGACACTGATCGCGGCGGGCGCCGCCGCCTGGTTCGGCTGGTCGTACCACGCGGCGTCCGGCGACGATTCGCTGGCCTACGCCGCCGAGCGGGACCGGGTGCTCGCCGTCGCCGGGCAGGAGATCGTCAACCTCAACACGCTCGACTACCGCCAGGTGGACGCGGGCCTCAAGGTGTGGCAGGACTCGGCGACCGCGCAGCTCTACGACCAGATCGTGCAGGGCCGCGATCGGCTCAAGTCCGAGGTGCAGAAGGCGAAGACGACCAGCACCGCGAAGATCCTCGAATCCGGGCTCACCGAACTCGACACCCGCGCGGGCAAGGCGGCCGTGATCGCCGCCGTCCGCATCACCATCACCGGCGCCGACGGCAAACCGGTCGACAACACCCGCCGCATGGCCGGCCAGCTCACCCGGACCTCGGACGGCTGGAAACTGTCGATGCTCGGCCAGGCCCCGACCGGAACGCCCTGAGCGGGGAGGAGAAAGCGAATGGCAGGGATCACTTCAGTCGGCCGGTTCGTCCCCGGCACCGCGCGCACTCGCCTGGCCGTCCTCCTCGGCGCGCTGACGATAGCGCTCGGCGGTGTCGCCGCCTGGTCCAACGCCCAGGAAGGCGACCTGACCGGCGCGGCCTCCGCGCAGAACGACGCCCTCAGCGACAACGGCCGCACCGCCGAGGTCAAGGGCCAGGTGACGACGGTCGTCAACACGGTGTTCTCCTACAACTACGCCGACACGGCCAAGACGGAGAAGGCGGCACAGGAACTGCTCACCGGAAAGGCCGTCCAGCAGTACAACCAGCTTTTCGCTCTGGTGCGCAAGCAGGCGCCGCAGCAGAAGCAGGTACTCACCACGGCGGTCACCGACTCGGCGGTGAAGTCCCTGACCGGCGACCGCGCCCGCCTCCTGGTCTTCGCCGACCAGCGCAACACCCGCACCGACAAGAACAAGACGAGTTACTCAGCGGCAGTGTTCGCCGTCGATGCCATCCACACCAAGGGCAAGTGGAAGATCGCCAACATCGACACCCTCGGAGCCTAACTAACATGCGAAAACTCTCCCGAAGGGCCGTGACCGCCATCGTGGCTACGGCGACTACCGCTGCCTTGGCAACAGCTCCGGCCGAAGCGGGACCGCTCACCTACACCATTCAGAACGGCGGCTATCTCACGGGAACCAACATGGGACCCATCAGCGCCTACGGCTCGCGGAGCGGGTTCGCCATGAATTGCACTTCCTCGACGTTCAGCGGCTGGACCCAGAAGGATACGAGTGGCAGCCCGGTGGTGGATGGCATCGTGGACGGCGAGAACATCGCCACATTGGACGACGTGTCCTTCTCCTCGCCTGGTGCCAACGCGAACGACTGGTGTTGGAGCAATGGTGTCTACGCCCAGGTGACGACGCTGGGCCTGCCGTGGAAGTTCGTCGCCACGGGCTCGGGCCCGGGAGGGACGACGGACGGCCGACTGACTGGTATTCAGTTCAAGTTGCACATGCAGTCCTCCCCGTGTGACGTGATCATCGGTGGACCAGGCGTAGGTGGTTCGGGCGGCTACTACGAGGCCATGTACCTCAACCCCTCGACCCTCACGAGCGGAGACGCCATCCTCTTCATAGACTTCCAGGGCGTCAGCAACCTTACGGTACTCAGCATCTCGGGCCCCTCCTGCGAAGCTTTGTACATGCCGGGTGAACCGGTATCGCTCATCGGCCAGTACAACCTGAAGCGGACCGGGCCCGTCCCGCCGGCAGCCGGAATAAGCCCGACGATCACCTAGCGCAAGAGATGCCGGGGGCCGACACTAATCAAGTGACAAATATTCTTGATCGGAAACTAAGTCGGTGATAATTGCGTGACGATTGGCGGAACGGAATGGGAGATTTTCCGATCTGCTCTTGTAGAGTGCACTACTAGCAAGTATATTTCGATATGAGTACGGCAGGACTGGGTGGTCTTGCGCGGGAGTTGAAGGAGTTCGACTCTCGGGGTTCTGCTCCCTTCGACTTGAAGGAGCCTGTCCCTTAGAAACGCGGTCGGTATCCCTACGAGCAGCTGATTACACCTCCCAGAAGGGAAGCAGACTGGCATGCGAAAGATCACCCGAAAGGCCCTCGCCGCGACCGCGGTCGCGGCCACTACCGTCGCCCTGACGGCCACGCCGGCCCTGGCGGCGAACCAGGTCAGAATCCAGTACGGCGGCGACATCCAGGGAACCAACTCGGGTGTCGTCACCGGTTACGGCATGACCTATGGGTCCAGCCTGCAGTGCACGCAGTCGGTGGCCACCGGCGAGACCGCGATCGATTCGTCGGCATCCTCGCCCTACCTGGACAGCACCGTGTCGGCCGTCGGTGCCGCCACGCTGGACTCCGTGTCCTTCTCCTCGCCTGGCGCCAACGCGAACGACTGGTGCCTGACCAACGGTTTCCTCCCGACCCAGGTGACGGCGGAGAACCTGCCGTGGACCTTCGACGCCCTGCCCGGGGGCACGGGGGCCACGACGCTCGGCAAGCTGAACAACGTCAAGTTCACGCTGAGCGCGCCTTCAGCTCCGTGCTACGCGACCATCGGCGGACCGGGTACCAACGGTACGGGCGGCTACATCGACGGAGAGTACCTCAACCCCTCGACGCTCACGGGTAACGACGCCGAGCTCTCGGTGTCCTTCGGCGCCGGCAACAACCTGAGGGCAATCGACGTCCACGACGACAACCCCAGCGACGGCACCGACAACTGCGCCGGCCTGATCCAGGAGGGCGAAACGGTCGCGCTCGTCGCCACGTACACGCTGCAGCGGACCGGGCCTGTTCCGCCGGCGGCCGGAATCAGCCCGACGATCACCTACATCCCATGATGTGAGGCACGGTCGTGGCCTGAGCCGCACCCGGGTGCTTGGCACCTGGGTGCGGCTCCCAGTCAATTCAAGGATGTGACATGCACCGATTGTTCAGGAACGCCGCGCGGGTCGCGGCGCTCGCGATCGTGATCGTGGGCAGCGGAGCGGTGGCCGCCATCCCGCCGGCGATAGCCGACATCGGCGCAGACATGCGACTCGTGTGCTCGGATGAGTCTGGAGCACACCAAGTGGGGCTGCGGATCGAGACGACGGCACCGTCGTCCGGCATCGCCGGGCAGCCAATCCAACTGGGTACGGTCAAGGTCGACGTCGCTCTTCCGCCCGAACTGGTGAAGGTAGTTCGAACGGATTCACTGGGTGGGTCTGCGGCACCGCCGATGACAAGTGCCACACCCTCGCCCACAGCCCCACCCGCGCTCAGCGGAGTCGCCGAGATGCGAGTCGCCATTCATGAGCCTGGTCGCGATCAGCACGCTGGATGGCCGGCATTCGCGCTGGCGACCGCACCGTCACGCGGTGACGGCGTCGTGCACTTGACCGGCAGCGGGGTGGCGCCGCCGGTGGTTCCGCAGTCGCCCGGCGGTCTGTCGTGGTCGGCCAGGGAGATGGACCTGTCGTTGGTGACAGGCGGCACCGCCGCGGAGCAGGGCGCGGTGCAGACGGCGCTGCACTGCGCGGCGGAAAAGGAGTTCGGGCTCGGGACTGTGCGGGTGGGACGTGGGAACGAGGCGGCGGTCCCATCTGCGTTGAGCGCACCGTCCAGCCAGCCGGCCGCATCCCAGGAGAACCTGTGCACCCCTACCCCCGCTCCCGGGGAGGATCCACGGTACGCCGTCAATCATGAAGATGCCGGACTCGAGCAGATCTATCAGTCTCCAGAACCTCCGAAAAACCCTAAGCCCATTGAACTGTACCAACCTGGAACCATGTACTGCATCAAGGGCGCTGGATTCGTCAACGCGAAGAAGGTCGGGAATGCTGTCCCGATCTCCGTGGAGAGCAGTGCGAGGTTCTCAACTGCCAATTTCTTTAGCAGCCCAGTTCTGGGGCCGAACTACCGCGAGCTTCGTGGGTACAGTGTCAACCGTACCTACCCCACTCCCGCTACGGTCTTGGGTTTCGGATTCATGCCGACACGTGCGGTGGCCGAGGCCGTCCAGGTCGGTGCGCCTGGGAAAGAGAACCCGATCACTGGAAATCTTCGACTGATTCAGCAGTTCGACCATGCTAAGTTGATGCCAGGCATCGCCCCCGATCAGCTCAGAGCCAGTTCGTACGTTCGGATCAAAGCTGTCGAGGCCCAGGTCAACGGGGTTCCGCTCGATCTCGGCGATGAGTGCATGACGAGTTCGACCCTGTTCAAGGCCTCGGCGTTCCTGGGTAATTTGCGAACAGGGATTTTGAACTTCGATGAGGGGGAGACTCTCACTGTCGATGGCCTGGAAATTCCTTCATTCTCTGGTTGCGGGGTCACGGAGGACCTGAGCCCGATTCTTACCGCGAGTGTTTCCGGGTCGGGAAATTACGCGAGTGTGGAAACCGGGCATTGGTGCACCGTCGCCGGTGGGGCAAATTGTGTGGATGGGGCGGGCACGCCACCTCCGAACCTCACCGTTATTCCGGCCGGGGACACGACTGCGACCATGCATCCGTTCGTTCTCAACAGGATGCCTGCGACTTCGCCGGAGCAAGCCCAGTTCAGGTGCGAATCTGCGACTATGCGATTCCACTTCGACTCCGGGCACTGGCAGTCGCGCTTCATGTTGGCCAAGGGCGGGATGTCCTTTAAGGACTGCAAGGTCAAGGCATCTGATGGCACGGAGTATCCAGTGGTGGAAGCCTCGCAGGATGGCCCGATCTGGCTGTTGGTACGGATCTTTGAAGATCCGATGCGCCTAGAGATCAATGGGTTTATGTTCAGCACCGGCGTCGATACCGACGGCGATGGCTCCGCTGACTGCTCGTTCCAGATCAACAGTCCACTCCAGTACAGCCCCATCGAGCGTCAACTAGGCGCGTCACCAGGGCGGATACGCGGGCAATACGTCGATGGCAAGTTCAGTGTAATAGACCACAATCTGGAAGTCGCCTCCGAATCGACCTGCAATTTGCCAGGCTTCGAGAGGAGAACTCCCACCACCCGTATTACCTTCGATCTCGTGGGGAAGGAATTCACCTTCTCTCCGGCGCAGCAGATCATCTGGGACCGGCCCAGGTCCTGACTCAGTTGCCCGCCAACGTCGTGAAATGACGGCGTGAACTGCGGGTTCGGTGGTCCGGTGCGTGGCCCACCCGCCACTCGCAAGTGGCGGGTGGGCCACGCGCGGTTGGATGGAAGTCATCACGCTCACCATCGCCGTCGCGAGGACCCACCCGCCGATTGCCTGTCCGGGCATACCGGGCTTCGCCACCACCGGCCGGCGCCGCGCCTGCGAACCGCAACGCACCGCCACGCTGCGTCAAACCACATGAACGGCTTTACCGCGTCTCTGCCTCCCGGCCGTGTTTCAGACGGGGACTGCACAAGCTCGGCTCGCGCTTCTATCGCGCGGGTTATATGTGTCCGGTGAAAATATCGCCCCTGTCCAGAGGTCCGATATTAGCAGTCGGTAACAAGGCCAAAAAGATCTTCACATTTCGGCGTTGCGGCGTATTGAGTTCTCATTGTGGTGGGATTAATCTCCAGTTGGAATCAAGGAGTTCTCCTTCTGGGGATCTGAGTGATGGTTCCGCGTCGGTGGGTCACCTGGTGTCCGGTCGGCGTTCCGTGTTCATTTCGCCTGGTACGAAGAAGGGACAAGCCGGTGAAGTTCACCCGTTTGCGGAGACGGAGTTCTTGGCTCTCGCTTCCAGTCACGGCTGCTGCCGCGGCGCTGCTCACTGTCGGTCTGGTGTCGCCGGCTGCGGCGGCCAACCCGGACCCGATTCCGGGGAGTTTCGACTTCTCCGACTGCCCGCCGTTGCCGGAGGGGGCGAACCCGCACTTCTCGCAGTGCTACGTGGGCGTCGTCACCAGCGGCAGCTTCCAGATCGGAAACTTCAACCAGCAGATCGAAGAGCCGCTCAGGATCACCTACGCGACCACTCTCAACACCACGACCTTCGAGACGAAGATCGTGTTCGGGGCCATCGACGCGCCGAAGATGCTCGTCCAGCCAGGGCTGTTCGGTGACCCGT
>NZ_JBEYTW010000031.1:0-16890 GCF_040643275.1 Spirillospora sp. NPDC047418 | reverse complement strand
GTTCGGCGGCGGCGTCGCCGACTGGCTGGTGAACCAGATCGGCGGGTTCCCCTCGCCGGCCGGGACCAACTCCATGGTCCAGAACGAGTACGTCGTCATCAAGCAGTACGACAAGCTCTGAGGCGCGTCGACCGCACACCGTGCCCGCGGTGGCAACACCGCGGGCACGGATATCCGGTCCCTTCCCGGGGAAGAGCCGTCGGCGCCGCGGGCGCCGACGTGGTGCCCGGCGGGGCGCTCGCCCCCTCGGCCCCGCGAACCCGAGTGCGAGTCCGCCGGTGGGGCTGACCGCGCGGCAGCGGGCCGTGGTGCTGCGGGCGGGTGGCCAGGCCGGGGCGAACATGCCGGTCAGGTTCCCGAGTGTGGGTGAGCCGGGAACCGTGGTGGCTCATGCCACGGCGGCCCGACTGGAGCCGGAGCTTGCGCGCCTGGACACCGGCATTCTCGCCCCGATTGCGGCAGCGGACGCCCGGCGGACTCTCGATGCGGCCCCCGACGCGCTCACAGCGATGCTCACCATTCGGCCAGGGGCGAGGCCACCGGGATGGTGCCACTGCCCCCGGCCCGCTGGGGCGGCCGTAACAACGGCGGTCGGCCACGGATTGACCGCTCGTGTGAGGGGGCGCTCGTGTTCGGAGGTGACCGTTGTGGTGATGAGAATCGTCGGCTTGCTGGCCGTGGCCGTCTCCCTCGTGGGATGCGGGTCAGGCGGCGGAGGCCACAGTCCCGGGGGATCGGCCCCTTCGATTCCACCGACGACTAAGACGGCGAAGGCGATTCCATCGAGGGGGGGCGGGTCTGTGACCGGGGTCGAGTATGCGAAGGCGAAGCGCGTGCTGGATCGGCATCGTGCTGAGCTCATGCGAAAAAATGGCGTGGTCGGAACAGGCATAACCGCGGTCGATCGTGATGGCGAGGCGGGGCAGAAGGTCTGGGGGATTGTCGTATATGTGACGAGCCTGTCCGGGCTCGACATACCGAAATCGCTTGAAGGGGTACCTCTGAAGAAGCACCTCAGCGGAACGATCGGCCTCCGGCCCGGACGGCATTGAGTCAAGGTCAGGGGCTCCTGATGACGCCGTGGGGCACCAGTATGAACGTGCAACGGATGACGACTTCGTCGCCGCCTTGGAGCATACACGGGTCATCGGAGCTTGAGACACTCAGATGACTGTAGTCAAAGACAGTGATCGCGCCAGTGGAGTTATCGTAGGTGGCATCGACTCCGCCAGAGTTGCCCGGTGTATCGGTGACGGTGACGTGACAGCCATTGGAGACCTCTGCGTTGATGGTGATGCCAGAGACTCGTCCGGTGGTTATGCCCGTCCTGGGGTCGTAGGCATGAGCGTTGAAGTCCCAGGGCAGGCCCGCTGCGGCGATGGTCGCCTCGTAGCCTCCGAACGTGGTGCACGCACCGCCGGCGTCTGCGGAATTTTCAAACTCGATGCTGTTGATGGAGATGATTCCGTTTCCGGAGAGACCGGTTCCACGTTCAGCGCTGACCTTTGCTCTAACGCTGTTGCATTGGGCCCACCACGACCCCGCGGTGCCGATGAAGGTTCGGCTGTTGATGGCAGTTGCGACCCCACTGAGCGGGACGCTCCAAGTGGGATTGGATTCTGCGGCCTTGTAGTCGGCGGTTCCCGAGCTCACGGTTAGGGCGAGAGTGCCCGCAAGCGCGGTGAGGAGGAGCGGCTTTCCGGTGAGCAGCTGTCCGAAGGTTGCGTTGCGTAATTGTGCAATCGCAGTACTGTACATCTCATGCCGCCAGCAAGAAGGTGGGCGTCGTCGACTGAAGCCGTTTTGCCATCCTACGCATGGTAAGCGCCTGTACCGGTTTGGTCACATCGGGGTCCTGGTCTGCTTGAGAGAACTCCGTCTACTTGAGAGTAGCGCCGGCGTCAAAAAAGTATGCGTCCGCTTCCGGTCATCCATGCCAGTGTGCAACTCCCTTGACAGGATGCAAGGAAAGGTTGACTGTGGCGCACATGGGACCGGCTGATCTTGAGAGCGGACAGGTTATCGGGACGACGGCATGACCAGACCGGAAGACTGGCGGAAGGCGCGGCCAGTGGCGGCCGAGGCCAAGAAGAAGATCTGGGCGCGCCATGGCCGCGACCCCAATGTCGTGGGTGTTGCATTCGGTGCTCCGCGGCGCGGTGGTGAACGGCTGGACACCCCCTCGTGCGTCGTTTACGTGGTGCGCAAGAAGCCCGAGGATGAACTGGCAAAAGGCGAGGTCCTGCCGCGATCGGTGACGGTCGACGGCAGCCGAATAGAGACGGATGTCGTCGAGACCGGCCGTATATACGCACACGAGTACCGGGGGCGCGAACGGCCGGCGCTCGCCGGCCTGAGCATCGGCCATGGGAATATCACCGCTGGCACCCTAGGCTGCTATGTCCTGGACAAGGCGAACGGTAACCGGCTGTCCATCCTCTCCAATAACCACGTGCTCGCGGATGTCAACCGGGGAGTGGTCGGAGACCCCATCTACCAGCCTGGGCCGGCCGACCTGCCGAAGGCGCCGGAGAATATCATCGCGAGGCTCACAAGGTTCGTACCGATCGATTTCGGCGGGACGAACTTCGTCGACTGCGCGGTCGCCGATCTCGACGTGGACTGCGCGGTCGTCGACGATGTGCGCGGCGACATGACCCGGCCGAGCCGGGAGCAGCCGGCCGTCGGTCTGCTGTTCGCCGGGCAGTCATTCGACGGGGTGGAGACGCGCACCTTTCTCTGCCCGATCAACGAGGTCGCCGCACGGCTCAACGTGGAGATGACGGCCGGGGCCGGTGCCCGGTCCGCCGTCCGGCCCGAGGATGCCCAGCCGCCCGGGGCGCCGGTGCAGAAGACCGGCCGCACCAGCGAGTACACCACCGGCCGGATCGTGGACATCGATGTCATGTTGGAGATCAACATGGGCGATGGGAGTTCGGCCCTCTTCGACAACCAGATCGCCGTCACCGGAATGAGCTGCCCCGGTGACTCCGGGTCGATCGTGTGCCGGGGCGGGACGGGGGACGTGTCCCCGATGAACTGCGGTTGCGTCTTTCTCGCCGCAGCTGAGGAGTTCACCGGGGTGCCGTGGTCCCAGGAGTGGGAGCCGATCCGGTACGCGCGGGACAAATATCTAGCCAACTCGCTGACCGGGCGCTGGGTCATCGACACATTCTTCGACAACCGGAATCAGGAGAACCTGGTCACCCGGGTCCAGGACGGATATGAGGGGGAGGTTCCGGAGGAGGACCGCGCCTTCGTCCAGGCGGTCTACGGCCAGTACTTCAGCGAGGTGAAGGTCGCGCTCTACGCCCCCGATCGCGACGACATCCGGGTCACTCAGCAGCATGTGACCGAGACGCAGGACGCCATCAACCGGGCACGCAAGTACATGCTGCCGGAAGAGGCCGACGCGGTACAGGAGGTCTTCGAGCTCTGTCGGGACAGGGTGCTCGGCAAGAACGGCCGCGAGCTTATCGCGCTGCTCGACGACGAGACGCTCTATCAGCGGATCAGAGAGATCGCCGCCGCGTCCGACTCGATCTCCGATCCCTATGCCTGAAGGCGGTGGGCACATGGGCTCCCGGCCCGGCGGAGGTTCCCCACGACCGGACCTCGGCTGGCTCACCTACGGTCCGGCGCACGATCTGCTGTCGTCCCTCGACGACACATTGGTGACGTTCACTCGGTCCGACGATGTACGGCTGTCCGCGGTCGCGGAACACCTGGTGCGGCGAGGCGGCAAGCGCGTGCGTCCGGCACTGCTGTTCACCGCGGCCGGGGCCGCCTCACGTGTCGGAGCCTCTGCGCCGGGCGGGGCATCCGAGCCCGCCGCAGAGGACGCCGATCTGCTGACGGCGGCCGCGGCGATTGAGCTTCTGCATGTAGCCGCGCTGTATCACGACGACGTCATGGACCGCGCCGACATGCGGCGCGGCGCGTCCACCGTCAACGCACTGCGCGGTGACGCCGAGGCCCTGACGGCGGGCACGTTCTTGTTCGCGCGTGCGATCCGGATGCTGGTGGAACTGGACGGGCGGCTGGCCGGCTGGGCGGGCCAGAGCGCGCTGGCCCTTGCCCTGGGGCAGCTCCAAGAGGCGGAGAACGCCTACAACGTCGGCCATCGGCTCGACTCGTACATCCAAATCGCGGCCCGTAAGACGGCTGCGCTGTTCGAACTCTCCTGCCGGGTCGGCGCTCGTCTGGCCGGGGCGAGCCGGGAGACCGCGAACGCCCTCGGTCTGTACGGCCGTGGTCTGGGGCTGGCGTTCCAGGCGGCCGATGACACGCTCGACATCACCGCCGAGGGCGGTCTTGGCAAGCGTCCGGGCATCGACCTGCGCGAGGGAGTCTACGGGCTGCCGGTGCTGCTTGCGCTGCAGCGCAAGACCGCGGAGGCCGACCGGCTCCGGCGGATCCTGGAGCGGGACGACCTGGACGAGGCCGGGCGAGCGGAGGTACGGGCACTGGTCATCGCCGCTGGGGGCGTGACCGGGGCCGTCAAGGTCGCGCACCGGTACGGGCAGGAGGCCGTGGCACGGATCGCCCAACTGGCCGACTCGGATGCCAAGGAGTCCCTGATACGGCTGCCGCAGTACGTGGTGCTCCGGCGGCATTGAACCGGCCAGCTGGAGGCGCGGCCGGTTCTGCGAGGACGGTTCACCGACAAACCGAGGAGAAGGACGGAGACGACGAGAATGCCCCGACGAGACAGGCCCCGTTCCGTGGACGGTGCCCGCACGCAGACCCGGCGAGGATTCCTGCGCTCGACGGGGCTGGCGATCGCCGGCGCTGCGGCGGCGGTCGGCCTTCCTGCGGCGATGTCGGCGGCTCCGGCCGCATCCGGCGGCACGGCCGCCGGCGCCCTGGCCGATGCCCGGCGGCTCAGTTATCGAGCGGTGGCCGAGACCGTGGCCGCCCTGCGGGGCTCTGACCGCGGAAGCGATGTGACGGCAGCCGAGGAGCGAATCGTTACCTGGTATGCGAAGGCGACCACTGCTGAGCGTACGGAGATCGATGCAGCGCTCGACGCCGTCACCGAGGTGCTCGGCGCTATGGAGCGTTCGTCGCGGGAGGCCCGCGACCGCGCCGTCGGCATGGCGGAACACCTCACCGGACCGCATGAGAGGCCGCTCACCTCCGCGATCGGTCTCGCGGTCAGCGGACTGGCCGGTGAGCAGTCCAGGCCGATGGACGCGTACTCGGCCGGGCGCCTGTACGCCCGGCTGATCCGGGTGCTGCCCGAGCAGCGCGGCCCCGGCCGGATGCCGGGCCCCGAACGAGCAGGGAACAAGTCGGCGCCCTGCCTGCCGCAGGCGAGCTGAGCCCAGATGACCAGGAGCCGATGATGGACGACGCGGATGTGGTGATCGTGGGAGCGGGTCCGGCCGGGGCGACGGCCGCGTTCCATCTCGCGCGGCGCGGGAGGCGGGTGATCCTGCTGGACCGGTCCGCCTTCCCGCGCGACAAGCCCTGCGGTGACGCGGTCACCCGGGCCGGCGTGCGGCTGCTGGCCGAGATGGGCGTACTCGCCGGTCTCGGCCGGACCCGGGTCATCGGCGGGCTCAGCGTCTCGATGGGCGCAGAGGGCCGGCGCAGTACGCGCGACTTCCGCTACGGGGACGACGGATACGGGATCGTGGTCCCACGCGCCGCGCTGGACGAGGCGATCGTCGCCCGCGCTGTCGGCGCCGGTGCCGACTTCCGCGATCGCGTCCGCGTGGCGGGGCTGGTCCAGGCGGACGCCGGGGCGGTCCGAGGAGTCGAGATCGCCGGCGGAGCGGGAGTCCTGCGTGCTCCCGTGGTCGTGGCTGCGGACGGGGGCACCTCCGTTCTGGCCCGACGGTCCATGCGGGAGGGACGGCGGCACGACCGGTTCGGATACGCGGTCCGCGCGTACTTCGACCTCCAAGAGGCGGGTGGGCTCGACGACCTCCTGCGCTTCGTCATGCCGCTCGCGCATCCGGCGACCGGGGCGCGGCTTCCCGCCTACGGCTGGATCTTCCCCATGGGCTCGGACCGGGTCAACGTCGGCGTCGGTGTGGCCGAGCGGCAGCCCGGCGTGAACCTGGCCGACATGTTCGCCGGGTTCGCCGATGAACTGCGCACCAACCTGCCGGGCTTCGCCGGGGCCCGGCAGGACGGACCGCTGCGCGGCGCCCCCTTGTGCACCGGGTTCGTGCCGGAGCGGTCCTGGGCGCCGGGGCTGCTCCTGGTGGGAGACGCGGCCGGCATGATCAACCCGGCGACCGGGGAGGGCATCAGCTTCGCCCTCGAATCAGGCAAGATCGCCGCGGAGATCATCGATGCCCGGCTCGAGACTGGGCGGACGGACGACTTCTCGGCGTACGCGACCTCCCTGGCCCGCAGGTTCAGCGGCCATCTGGAGACCGGCCGGCACGCCGCCGTCCGGCACCGGCTCGCGTGGCGGGTCCTGGAGGACACCTTCGAGTCCGACCGACCGATTTTCGCCCTGGTCCGGCGCACCACCCTTTCCCCCGGCCCCGGCGTCGACTCGCGGGCGCAGGCCGTGTCCGCCGACCTGCGCGGCTGCCTGCGCCCAGGCCTCGGCCTCGGGTCCCAACTGGTCGTTGCCAGTGAGATCCTGGCCGACACGGTTCGCCGCGACTGGCCATTCCTGGCGCGGCTGCACTCGGTGGCGGCCGACGAACATGTCCTCGCGCGTCCGGCGCTGTTCGTGCTGCTCGCCGCGCGCTGCCGGGGAGACGGTGACGGTACGCCCCGCGAGATTTCCCGGGCTGATACGGGACCCGATCATCTGGTCACGCTGGCGGCTTCTGCCGACCTCGCGGCGATGGCGGTGTTGGCCGCCGCCAGCGTGGACGTACACCCTGCCAACGATGCCCCCGCCGGGCCGAACTGGGGGACGACGTTCGCCGTCCTTGCCTCCGATCTGTTGCTCGCGCGGGCGCTGGCGCTCTGTGCGACCACGAGCCCGGCGCTGGCCGCACAGGTCGCCTCCGCCGTCGAGGAGGCGTGCCGGGGCCGGATGCGCGAGCTGGCCGCCCACCGGCTCAGTACGCCGCCCGAGCCCCGCCGGTGGCTGGAGCTGTCGTCGCGGTCCGGGCTCGCCGCGCTGGCGGCCGCCTCCTGTGAGCTGGGCGCCCGTGCCTCCGGAGCAGCGGATGCGGTGATCACGGCCCTCGGTGGGTACGGCCGGAGCATCGGCCTGGCGGTCCAGCTCCTGGAGGACGACCGACGCCTGTCCGGCGGCACGGACCAGCTCGGTCGCGACGCGCTGGCCGATCTCGACGAGGCATCCCCAAGTGCGCCCTTCCGGCTGGCACGAGTGCATCTCGGGTCGCGCCTGGAAGCGCTTCACTGCTTCGCAGGCGACACCCGCACCCGCGCCGATCGGGCGGCCGAACTGGTCCGCCTGATCGGCACGACCACCGTGCTTCAGCAGACCCGCGACTGGACCCACGAGCTCGTCGACGAGGCTGAGCGAGCCCTCGAACGAGTCCCCCCATGCCCTGCCCGCGACTCTCTCGCCGCCATCGCGCAGCAGGTGCGGCGCCACGCGGGTGCGGATCTCACGGCTATCTCAGGGCGGACCGACCCGACCAGCGTTCACGCACGAAGGGCACAGTCATGAAACGGCGCCTCATCCCCCTTCTGGCCCGCTGCCTCACGCTGGCGCTGGTGCTCTCGCTGACGACCGTGCTCACCGACCAGGCCGGCAGCGGCGGCAGGGCGGCGGCCGCGCCGCGATCGCCGGCCCTCGCGGCGAAGGCCGCCGACCCGGCGTCCCCGCAGGCCGGGCAGTTCTACTCGGTACGGGGTCGGGCGGCCGGCCCACTGGACATCGCCGCCGGTGCGACCGCCACGGTGAAGGTGGCGGGGGTGGCCGGCGTGCCGGCATCGGGAGCGGCCACCGTCGCGCTGAACCTGGCATCGAAGGGCACCAGTGCAGCCGGTTCCCTCGTGGTGTTCCCCTCCGGGGCGGCCGAGCCGGGGGCGGTCGCGTCGGCCTATCGCGGCGATATCTACGTCCACAACCTGGTGACCGCCAAGGTCGGCGCGGACGGCCAGGTCAAGATCGCCAACCGCGGCGGGGGTGTTGTTCGGGTCTATGTCGATCTGTACGGATACACGCTCTCGCAGGCCGGTACCGCGGCCGGAAGCGTCTACGTCGCGCTGCCGGGATCCTCCCTCCTCGGCAGGACCGATATTGAAGCCGGTGCTACGTATACCTTCAGACCTCTCGGAAAAGGCGGCATTCCGAACTCACTCTCCGTGACTCACATTGCGGTCACCGTCAACGCCGGCTCGTCGGGCACGGGAAAGATCACGTTTTACCCTTCGGGAACCGCCCGACCTGCCCTGCCCAACCTGGATTTCAGCGGGAACAACCCGGCGCGGAACTTCGTGATCGTCCCCGTGGGCGACGACGGCGAGGTGACCATCAGTGCCACCGGGGCCGCGGCGACCATCTACGTCGACGTGGCCGGTTACTACGTGAAGCCCTCGACCACCAGGACCGGCGCGGTCGCTCAGCCTCTGCAGCCGACCCGGATCGCCACCAACGTGAGCATCGGGGAGGACAGCAGTCACACCTTCGCGCCGCTGGGCAAGGGGGGTGTCCCCACGGACCCTGGCGTCTGGGCGGTGGGCATCAACGTCATCGTCAAGGGCAATGCCGGCACATGCTGCTACGCCGTGATGGTCAACGACGCGCTCACGGTGGAATACGCGGGGAGCGCGACCGCGAGCGGCTACACCACGGCCAAGATCGGTGACAACGGAACGATCAACGTCCGCAACGCGGGCCCCGCCGTCACGGTGCAGATCGACGTGTTCGCGTACTACAGCGGGCCGACCGAACCGGGGGCTCCCAGCGATGTCACGGGAACCCCCCGGCATCAGGCGGTCCAGCTGACCTGGCAGCCGCCCTCCGAGGATGGCGGCACCCCCATCACCGGATACAAGGTCACCGCCTCTCCCGGCGGGGCCACCGCCACCACGTCCGGTGAGACCACGGCCACCGTCCGCGGGCTGGAGAACGGCCGGGCATACACGTTCACCGTCACGGCCACCAACCTCGTCGGGACCGGTCCGCCGTCTGCGCCATCCGCGGCGATCACGCCGGTGGCGGGCCGGGTGCCCGGCCAGCCCACCGCCGTCACCGGAACCCCTGGCCACGGCCAGATCAAGGTGTCGTGGAAGGCGCCGGCCGATGATGGTGACGACGCGATCACCAGGTACACCGTCACCGCCGCGCCCGGGGGAGAGATCGTGCGCACCCACTTGGACGAGACCGAGGCCACGGTGACCGGCCTCGTCAACGGGACACCGTATGCTTTCACGGTCACGGCGACCAACGGCATCGGCACCGGCCCGGCGTCGGCGCCCTCGGACCTGGTCGCCCCCGAGCCTCCGCGGTCGCCCGGCAAACCCCTGATCACCGAGGTCTTCCCACGGGACGGCGCGGTCAGGGTGAGTTGGAGTCCGCCGGAGACCGGTTCCTCCGGTCTCACCGGATACC
Source organism: Spirillospora sp. NPDC047418 (assembly GCF_040643275.1). Taxonomy (NCBI): domain Bacteria; kingdom Bacillati; phylum Actinomycetota; class Actinomycetes; order Streptosporangiales; family Thermomonosporaceae; genus Spirillospora; species Spirillospora sp. NPDC047418. Next base: position 7,385 of record NZ_JBEYTW010000031.1, on the reverse strand, counting down.
GGGTCATCACGAACCCGGGCGGGGGCACCACCGCCGTCGAGCCGGACAAGACCGAGGCCACGATCACCGGCCTGACCAACGATGAGCCCTACACCTTCTCACTGGTCGCCATCAACGACTTCGGCCATGCGACCTCACGGGCCTCCGATCCGGTCACCCCCGTCGCGGCCGATGTCCCGCTGCCTCCACCCGGCCTCATGACGACGCCGCTGGGCGGACGGATCGACGTCCAATGGGTAGAGCCCCCGGACGGCGGAGCGCCTGTCACCGGCTACAAGTTGACGGCCGAGCCCGGGGGGCACGCGGTGGACGTGCCCGCCGGTACGACCGTGGCGCCGATCACCGGCCTGACGAACGGCACTGCCTACCTGGTGAAGGTGGTCGCCACGAACAAGGCCGGCGACAGCAGACCATCCGAGCAGGCCGATGTCGTACCGGACGCGGCGCGGCCGCCGGGCGCCCCGCGAGAGATACAGGCGGGTGTCACCGCGACCGGCTCGGTGGCGCTGAACTGGTCTGTGCCCGATGACACCGGCACCGCGCCGATCACCGGTTACACCGTCACGGCCGCGCCTGGCGGGTCGACCGCGACCACCACGGGTACGACCGCGACCATGACCGGACTGGATCCCGCGACCCAGTACACCTTCACCGTCCGCGCCGCCAACACCCACGGGGCGGGGTCGCCGAGCGCGGCGACCGACCCGCTCACCCCCAAGTTGACCGTCACGGCGAACCCGCTGGTGGTGCTGTCGGAGGCATCGGTCAAGACCCTGCGCGCAGCCCACAAGGACGGGACTCTCTACTTCGAGGAGCCCACGCCCCAGGTCACCGCCCTCACCGTCGGCTCCATCGTGGTGATCACCCCCACCGGCAAGGTGCCTGACGGCGTCTTCCGCACGATCACCGGAGTGACCCGGCGGGCCGGGCTGCTGATTCTTTCGGCGCGGCGGGCGGCGTTGAACGAGGCAGTGATCGACGGCGGGTTCTCGATGGACGCCTTCCTCGGAGCGCGGGACACTCCGCAACTCGAGGCACTGGCCCCCGGCGTGCGGATCCGCCGCCCCACGATCCGTGGAAAGACCGTCGACCAGGGCGCGCCGTCAGGTGGTGTGACCCCGCGAGGCGTGTCGGCTGGGATCAGGGACGGCAGCCTGGTGCTCGAATTCTCCTTCGCCACCGGACCGGACAAGAAGGAGGGCCGGGTCGGAAAGGTGGAAGCGTGGTGGACCTTCACTCCGCACATCCGCCCGAGGGTGTGGGTGTCCGCAGGCAAGACCTACATGGACTCCCACCTGTCGCTGGCCTACGCGGACGAATACCGAGTGAAACTGGGGATCGGCTCGGACTTCGATATCACCAAGAAGTTCGCCAAGCTAAAGTTCAGCCGCAAACTACTCTACTACGTCCCGCCGCTGTGGGTGCAGCCCACTTTCAACCTTGCGGTGAATGTCAAGGGCGAGATATCCGGTGGCGTGAGCGTGGCGCTGCAACACAATAGGGAGGTCGGTGCGCATATCTGGAAGGACGACACGGGAGTTCACTTCGAGAAGATCGACCGGGAGGGATCCAACAAGGGCTGGCATGCCGACTTTTATCTCGATGCGTCTGTCCATGGCGCTGTGCTGGCGGAGTTCACGCTGATCTTCGATGAGATCGGCGGCCCTGGAGTAGCTGTCGGCCCATACCTTGAGGCAAAGGCGGACACCACGCAGAATCCCTGGTGGGAGGTGAGGATCGGTATCCGGGTCGATGCTTACTTACGGTTAAGCCCACTCTTCGGTGAGGGCGAGGGCCGCCTTGATGGCATTATCAACCTCTTCTGGACCATCCTCCACGCCGGCGGGCCGTTCATCGGACTCACGGTCGAGCCCGCACGCACCGAGACCGACGTCAACGTGCCCGTTGCCTTCACGGCCAAGTTCGCCGGAATCCCGCCGGGGCCCGTCGAATGGAAGGTCACCTCAGGGCCGGGAACCATCGACGGCAACGGCCGGTTCGTCTCATCTGAGCGCGGCACCTCGGAGATCACGGCCACCAGCGCGGGCTACAGTGCGAGCGCCTTGGTCTACGTGCTGTGCCGCGCCGGAACCCTGGCCAGCACGGACCTGGCGGCAGACGGGCCCGACCCTGGGGTCAGTCCATCTGCGCCCAGTGGCGTCACCGCCGCCCCTGGCCCCGCGTCCGCGACCGTCTCCTGGACCCCGCCCGGACGCCCGGGACCGCTGCCCGTTCGCGAGTACGCGATCGTGACCAGCCCGGCCACCACCACGACTTATGTGCGTGGGGACGTGACGACCGCCGTCATTAACGGTCTGTCGCCATACCAGAAGTACCATTTCACTGTTTATGCACTCAATGATGCGGCGATGAGTCCGGCGTCCGAGCCGGGCCCGGGTGTCGAGCCCGGCGACTCGATCATCCCGATCGACACGGTGACCGTGACCCCTTCTTCCACCGTATTCGGTGAGCGCCCGCCGGCCCGCTGGTCCTCGGTGCTGCTGCCACCCGTGCGGCCGGCACGGGAGTGCTGCTCATGAGCTCCGACGACATCCCCGACGAGTTCCCCGAGGGCGCCTATATCGCCCGGCAGACCTGGCGCGGCAATCTTCCTGTCCTAGTGGCGCTCGGCGTCGTGGACATATTCCTTCTCTACCAGACCATTCGGCGACCCGGACCCGGCGCTGTCTTCGCGCTGACGGCGTTCTGCGCGCTGACGGCGTTCTTCGCCGTTCTCACAGCGAGGTCGGTGCGCCGCCGGGAGGTGTCGTTCGCGGTAGACGCCCGCGGCGTCTACTTCGGCCCGACCGGCGAAGGCGCTCTACCGGAGTTGATCCCCTGGTCATGGATCGACTCCATTGTGACGTTCGACAGGATCGTGCACGGCCGCAACCAGAAAGGGCGAGTGCATTGTGTGGGGGCGGAACTCAACGCTGCGGGCGTCACCGTCCGAATGAGCCGCTTGCCCAGGCCACCAGAGCTGCCGCCGCCGACTGCGGCGGAGGAGGAGTTCAAAGAGGCAGCCTTGATGCCCTGGTTCTCCCGGATGGTTGGCGAGCCATCGCTTGTAGAGCGGGATATCCAGGGCTGGCGACTGGATGCGGGAAGCCTGGCCGAGGCGGTCATGCGCTACGCGCCTGACACGCCCATCGCGCGGCGTCCCACCCGACCTGCACCGAGCATCGCGCGCATTGCGGCCACCGCCTGGCAGGTGCGCAAGAACCTGCAACGACTCGCTGAACGGGAAGACGACCACAGGAAAGACGAAGACCAATGACGTGGCGCCGGAGCCGTCTGCCTCTTCTCGCCCGGCGGACGATGACGGACCCGTAGGAGTGGCATGGCAACCGAATCTCTGAGGAACCGGCTTCCGTCCGAGACCAGTCGGCCGTGGGTGATCGGCGCAGTTCTGCTCTGCGCGGTCGGGACGCTCGGGGCGGTCGCCAACTCGGCGCGCCCGAGAGGGGACGTCGGTCGCGCGGCCGGGTTCGCGGACGTCCTGCGCATCAACCCGGGCGTCGTGTCGGTCGGCCAGACCGCCGTGGTCGCGGTGGTGATGGTCGCCGGTTTCGCGGCGATGTGGTGGTCGCTGCGGCGCAGCTGGCCGTGGCTGCTGGTCGCGGGTGTGGCCCTGACGCTCCCCACCGAGGTCGTGAACGTCGTGGCCCACAACGAGCTGTTCAGCGGTGCGGCCTGGTTCTACTTCGGCTCGGTCACGGCCGGGGCGCAACTGGTGCTGCTGGGCACGTTGGCCGCCGGGCTCCGGCTCGTCCACATCGGGGCGCCCGGCGCGGGCGCGATTCTGATCGGGGCGGGCGCGGGCGCCCAGGTCTTCGGCGCGGCCACCGACGTGTGGATCGCGCACATCGCGATCGTCCGGCCCGGCGGTTACCCGGTCGACTTCGCGGAGGCCGTCCAAGCCCTGCTGCACCTCGCGTTCCTGGCAACCGCGATCGGCGGCGCGGTGCTCCTGCTGGGCCTGTACTTCCGCTATGACGGACGGCCCGAGTTGGCCGGGCCGTCCGAAGCAGAGCCCGCGATGGGAGTCCGGACGGCGATCGCGGGCGCGGCGGCGGCCCTGGCGTTCGTCCCGGCCGCCGCAATGGAGACGGTCAAGGGCGGGTTCGGCGTCGGTGCGTGCTGGCTCCTGCTGGGCGCGGGCCTGGCGGCGGCAGCCGTCGCGGGGCTCCGCGCGGCGCTCGGCACTGTCATCGCGTCGGCGATCGTCGTCGGAGCCTCCGGCCCGGCGAGCGCGCTCATCCAGGGGATGAATACGAGTTCCGTCGGCATGTGGTTCCTGGTGGCGCTCGGTGTGGTGGTCGGGGCCGCCGCCGCGTTCCCGCCCTGGCGAAACTGGGCCACCCTGACCGGATGCATCACCTGCGCCGCCGCGCTTGCCACCATCATGCTGATCCGCCCGGACGCCGTGACCGTGCTCATCATCGTCCTCCTCGCCGCCACCGTCACCGTCGCGATCGCTTCGCTCGGCACCTGGCTGACCCAGGACGGCCTTTCCCCGGCCGTCCTGGGTCCGCTGCTCTTCGCGACCGTCATCGGAGCCTGCGGCCTCCTCGGAGACTGGCAGGGAACCGGCCGCCGGGGACCGAACACAGAACTGTTCCGCGAGCCCGGCCACCTCTGGCTCTACACCGTCCTGCTGCTCCTGGCGGGCCTCGCCGTCATCGCACTGGACCACTGGCGCACCCGCCCCGCCGCAGCAGATTGACCCGGACCGGTGGTCAGCGGTCGCCGGAGTGTAGGGAGGTGTTCGCGCCGAAACCGAGGCCGTCATGGGCTCCGTCGTGGGGACGCGGCGGAGTCGGAGCGTCCTTGCGCTTGCTGGCGCGCGTGTCGGGCGGGACGGTGTGCGGGACCTCGAACCAGACCCGCAGCCGGCCGTCGTCGAGCTGCTCGAACCCCCACGACTTGGCGAGCATCGCCAGGATGGGCAGGCCGCGCCCGTGCTCGCCATCCGAGTCGTCCCTGTGGTGCGGGACGGAACTGCTGCCCTCGTCGGTGACCTCGATCCGGATGTTGGACGTGTCCACGTAGGCGTCCACCTCCACAAGGTGGCCCTCGCCGTGGACGATCGCGTTGGTCAGCGTCTCCGACAGGAGGAGGACGCTGTCCTCGCAGGCACCGTGCTTAGCGCCGAGGAGCGGTTCGAGCCGTCCCAGCAGCCACCGCCGCCCGTTCGCCACGTTCTGCGGCGCGGACGGGATGACGCACGTCCCCAGGTGCTTCATCGGGCCCGCACCGCCCACGCGACCCGGGCCGCGGCCTCGCCCACGTCCCCGGCCATGCTCCACTGGTCGCCGAAGGCGTAGAGCCACCGTCCCCGGTGGTCGACCGCCGCGACCCCGAGCCATCTGCGCGGCCAGGCCCGTCCCGGCACCCACAGCACCGCCTCACCCCGCGACGGGTGGACGAGCATGGACGCGCACTGCTGACGTTCCCCCAGCTTGAGACACAGATCAGCCAGGAGGCTGAACCGCACCACGTGCGGTCGCTGATCCGCTGACATCGTCGGACGCCCCTTCTCCAGGCACGCGAACGACCACGATTCACCCAGCTTTCTTCCGTGATCACTCATATACCGTGCGTGATTTTCGCTACGGTCAGAGTGTGCACTGTCGATCTACTCTCCGTAAAGGGTTTGGATGGACTAGTGCATCCGATCTTGTTGCAGATCTCGCGCAAACCGGGCGAAAGGAGATGTTATGGCTGGCCGAACAAGCCCTACGGTTCGCCGTCGCCGTCTGTCGAAGGAGTTGCGCCGGCTGCGGCGCGACTCAGGTAAGACCCGTGAGCAGGTTGCCGGCTTCGTTGGCTGCTCGCCCGTAACGATCACTCGCATCGAAGGCGCTCAGACCGCAGGGACGGTACCGATCGTCGCGAGGATGCTGGAGTTCTACGGAGTGAAGGGCAAGAGCTACGACGTCCTCCTCACTCTCTGCCGCGAGGCGCGCAAGCGCGGCTGGTGGCACCAGTACTCCGGCTCCATCCCCGAGTGGTTCGAGGTCTACGTCGGCCTCGAAGAGGAGGCATCGGAAATTCTGACCTATGAATCCGAAGCCGTCCCAGGACTCCTTCAGACCGAGCGATACATGCGGGCGATGCTTCTCGCAGACATCCGCGCCCCCCGTGAGGAGGAGATCGACCGACAAGTCTCTCTCCGCTTGAAGCGCCAGGAACGAATGACCAGCGCTGACGCGCCGAAGATGTGGGCAGTGCTTAACGAGGCAGTGGTCCGAAGGCAAGTCGGTGGGCCAGAGACCATGCGGGAGCAACTCGAACACCTCACCTCGATGTCTCTGCTCAACCACATCAACGTTGTGGTCCTGCCGCACAGTGCTGGCGCGCACCCGTCTATGGACGGGCCTTGCAACGTCTTGAGGTTTCCTGAGCCAGCGGACCCAGACGTCGTGTACATCCAGTACCGCCGGGGAAGCATCTACCTGGAAGACGCCATGGACGTCGATGCTTACGTGGATCTATTCGATCACCTGCGCTCCTGCGCGCTCAGCCCGGACGCGTCCCGTGCTTTGATGGGGCAAGTAGTCGAAGAACTGGTCTAGAAGTTCAACCAGAGGTAGAGGCCGTCATGAAGTCCCCCCACATCGAGTGGCGCACGAGTACCTACAGCACCCAGCAAGGCAATTGCGTTGAAGTCGGCGCCTGGCGCACGAGCAGCCACAGTGGTGAGCAAGGCAACTGTGTGGAGCTCGGTGCTTGGTGCAAGAGCAGCCACAGCACGGGCAACGGCGGTCAGTGCGTTGAGGTCGCGACAGGCGAAACGACGGTTCTTGCACGGGACTCCAAGGATCCGGACGGACCGGTGCTCGGCTTTGGCGCCGACGCCTGGGCTGCCTTCCTCGACACCGTGAAGAGCGGCAGCCTCGACCCCGCGTAACGCCCTCCCGCGTGGGACGCCTTCCCGCGTCCCGCCCTCCCGCGCGCCTCCCTCGAGCCGCGCCCCGCGTCCCGCGCCCCGCGTCCCGCGCCCCGCGTCCCGCGCCCCGCGTCCCGCGCCCCGCGTCCCGCGCCCCGCGCCCCGCGTCCCGCGCCCCGCGTCCCGCGTCCCGCTCTCCCGCGCGACGTCCTCCCGCACGACGCCCAATTCAGCCAGCACCCGCCGCCGACCGCCGACCGCCGGCTGGCGGCCGCCACAACCGAACCGAACAACCGCCCCGGACGTGACCACAGCGTCCGGCGCACCCCCCTCCCCGCCCGGCGATGATCCCGGCCCGTCAGACGGAGCCGCCAACTCGTTGATCTGCGGCGTGTTGTTGTTATGGACGCCCCCATCCCCCGCAGGATGCGGTAGTCGACGTCCCACAGCCAGGACGTGTCGCGGCCGTCCGGCCCCTGGGCGTTGATCGACA